>NZQM01000150.1 GCA_002695905.1 Parvibaculum sp. | reverse complement strand
GTCAGGCTTTCTGCATCTGTGTAACGCTTGCCGGACAGAGGCGTGCCGTCTGTGTCCAGGATTGGCGCCAACAGTGCCTCTGCAAGACCTGTTGGACGCTCTTCATCTGCGAGGATGTTGGCCGTGAACCAGTTGCCCTGATCGCTGACGGCGATGAGCGCATCACCGGTTTTGCCCACGATCAAGCCGGAGAGCCCGCCAAAGTCTGGATGGCTCGATGTAAGTTCCAAACCGCCGATATAGGTGAGGCTTCCTGCTTGTGTGTCTCGTGGGTTTTCCGGGTTCCAGAAAATGGAGTTAGCCGCGACAGCAATGCTCGTTGGCTCGGCCAGCGCAGGCTTTGCGTCTGTGAACAGATAAGTGCCAATCGCAATTGCTATGAGTGTGGTACTGCCTGCTAAGACAAGAATGTCGGAAGCGTTGGAATGCGGCATATCACTCTCCACAGTTTTGGCGGAGATATTAGCAGATCTTGCGTGGCAAGATTAGCTTCTACGTGCAGCAGCGACGTCCTGGAAGCTGGTTTTGCTCAAAGAACTTGGACCTCTGCCTGTAGGCCTTTTGGCGGCGTTCTGCCGATCCTGTTTACGTCCTTGGATGCCGGTCTTTTCATCAAAGAGTTCTGCAAGTTTGTCGGTCATGGCACCGCCCAGCTGTTCTGCATCAATGATGGTGACCGCGCGTTCATAATAGCGGGTTACGTCATGGCCGATGCCGATGGCGATGAGCTCCACCGGAGACCGTGTCTCAATGTCTTCGATCACCTGGCGCAAGTGGCGTTCCAGATAGTTGCCAGCGTTCACTGACAGGGTGCTGTCATCCACCGGCGCACCATCAGAGATCACCATCATGATTTTGCGGTGCTCCGGGCGCGCAAGCAGACGGTTGTGGGCCCAGATGAGCGCTTCGCCGTCGATATTTTCCTTCAGGAGGCCTTCGCGCATCATCAGACCCAGATTGCGGCGCGCGCGGCGCCAGGGACTGTCGGCAGCCTTGTAGATGATGTGGCGCAGATCGTTGAGGCGCCCGGGATTGCCGGGCTTGCCTTCAGCGAGCCATTTTTCACGGGCCTGTCCACCTTTCCAGGCGCGGGTTGTGAAGCCAAGTATCTCTACCTTCACGCCGCAGCGTTCGAGCGTACGGGCCAAAATATCGGCACAAAGGGCGGCCACCGTGATGGGGCGTCCGCGCATGGAGCCTGAATTGTCGAGCAGGAGGGTGACGACCGTGTCGCGAAACTCCGTGTCGTTCTCAATCTTGTAGGCGAGCGGCATCATGGGGTCTGTGATCGCGCGGGTAAGGCGCGCAGCATCCAGAATGCCCTCTTCCAGATCGAACTCCCAGGTGCGGTTCTGCTTGGCCATCAAGCGGCGTTGCAGCCGGTTGGCCAACCGCGAGACGACGCCATGCAGCTGATGCAGCTGCTGGTCGAGATATTGGCGAAGGCGGGTGAGTTCCTCCAGATCGCAGAGATCTTCCGCCCCAATGACTTCGTCATAGGTTTGGGTGAAGACTTTGTAGGAAGGCGCGCGTGCCGCTTCATCCATCCCGTCCGGACGCCAGGGCTGGTTGCCGTCGCCCATATCTTCCATGTCTTCAGCGTCGGCTGGCATGTCGTCGGCATCGACTTCAACGAGTTGCTCTTCGCCTTCTTCACCGTCGCCTTCAGCCATCTCGGCTTGTTCGGCGCTGGCGCCTTCGGGCTGTTCGGCCTCGCCTGCCTGGGCGTCGTCGTCGGGCTGGTCTTCGCCGCCTTCTTCGCCATCCTGCTCGTCGTCGGAATCTTCAGGGCTGTCGCCCAGCTCGTCACCCATTTCGAGGTCGGTAAGGACGTCACGCATGACCTTTGCGAACGCTTCCTGATCTTCCAGAACCTCATCCAGACGCTCAAGATCGCCGGAGGCTTTTTCTTCAATCCAGGGACGCCAGAAGTCGACCAGGTTTTGTGCAGCTTCCGGGACGGGCGCGCCGGTTAGTTTCTCACGTGCAATCATGGCGACGGCTTCGGCGAGTGGTGCTTCGTCTTTGTTGGTGATCTTGTCGTAGCCGCGGGCCTGGCAGCGTTTTTCAAGCGCTGCCGTCAGATTGTCACCCATGCCGGACATTTGCGTTGCGCCAATGGCTTCCACGCGGGCTTGTTCAACCGCATCGAAGATGGCGCGGGCATTGCTGCCGTCTGGCGCCAGTCTGGAATCGACTTCTGCGTCATGGTGGGCAAGGCGAAGGGCATAGGCGTCGGAGAAGCCGCGTACTTCGGCAACTTCACCGGCTTCCAGCTCGCGGCTTGGCAAGGGAAGGCGCGCGCGAAGTCCGCGAAGTCCTGGTGGTTCCGTGCCAAAGGTCACGGCCAGTTCTTCCTGCTCGGCGATGGTCTTCATGGCCGCCGTCAAGGCTCGCTTGAACGGTTCGACCGGACCTTCCTTATTTTGCATGGACGCGATCCTTCGGGCTCAGTTGCACTAGGTGTCGCGTTTCCGGACGGTGAACCGGGCTCACTTCACCTGGAAACGGTCTCGTGGCCTAGTGTTTAGGCCACCATGATTTTAGCGGCGCTGTCTGGGAGGTCCTCCCCGAAGCAGCGTTGATAGAACTCAGCAACGGTTGCCCGCTCGAGCTCATCACATTTGTTGAGGAAGGTTACGCGGAAGGCGAAGCCAACATCATCAAAGATTTCAGCGTTCTCCGCCCAGGTGAGCACTGTCCGTGGGCTCATCACGGTTGAGATGTCGCCCTGAATGAAGGCGGCACGGGTTAGATCTGCAACACGAACCATGGCAGAGACCGTCGCCTTGCCCTCTTCCGTTTTGGCATAGGCTTCAGCTTTCGCCAAAATGATGTCGGTTTCAGCATCGTGGCTCAGATAGTTTAGCACGGTCACGATGTTCCAGCGGTCCATCTGACCCTGGTTGATTTGCTGCGTGCCGTGATAGAGGCCGCTTGTGTCGCCAAGACCAATGGTGTTTGCCGTTGAGAAAAGGCGGAAATGATCGTTCGGGCGGATCACCTTATTTTGGTCGAGCAGGGTGAGTTTGCCCTGAACTTCGAGGACACGCTGGATCACAAACATGACGTCTGGACGGCCTGCATCATATTCATCGAATACGAGCGCGACGGGATGTTGTAGAGCCCAAGGAAGAAGACCTTCGCGGAACTCTGTCACCTGCTTGCCGTCTTTTAGGACAATGGCGTCCTTCCCGATCAGATCGATCCGGCTGATGTGGCTGTCCAGGTTGACGCGGATACAGGGCCAGTTGAGACGGGCGGCGACCTGCTCAATATGTGTGGACTTACCTGTGCCGTGATAGCCCTGGACCATCACCCGGCGGTTAAAAGCGAAGCCTGCTAGAATGGCGAGGGTTGTTTCGCGATCGAAGAGATAGTTCTCGTCGAAATCAGGCACATATTCGCTGCGCTCTGAAAATGCGGGCACTTCCATATCAATATCGATGCCGAAAGCCTCGCGGACTTTCACCGTTGTGTCCGGGCCTTCAACTGACAAATTGCCCTGTACTTCCGCTTCCATTCTGCTCTTCTCTCTTTCCCATTGTCTGGTTTAAAAACCAGGGTCCGGCCCAAAAGCACCAGGGCCAGCCGGTAGTATCTCACGTTCAAACGTGCTCGCCCTACCTTGCAAATTGGCAAAGCAGGCTGCGCCAGAGCCTGTTGTGAGGCAGGCTCAGCTTTTCCTCTTTTGTCGCGTTTCCGGACGGTGAGGCCTTAGGCCTCCTCACCTGCAAACGCCTCTGCGGCATGATCTTGTTGATCTAAAACCGCGCGAAACTTTCTACCTGTCGCATTTGCAGACGCTGTAACGTTTCTGCTCCACCTGAAAATGCTTCTAAAAGCGCGGCAGGAAATTAGCAGAAGCCACTCTTTTTCAGGTAGTCGTGTGCCTGGATGACTTTCTGGAGCCGGTCTTCAGCAGCCCGGTCGCCCCCGTTTGTGTCGGGGTGAAATTTCTTCACAAGCTCTTTGTAGCGAGTCTTTATGTCGTTCATCGTAGCGGTCTCGTCAAGACCAAGCTCCAGCAAGGCTTTTTTCTCTGCATTGCGTGGTGGACGCTTACGTGTGCCGTCTGCATTTTCTTTGTAGGGGTCATTTTCCCCAAAAAACCCAAAAGTGTCGGCGAACGCTGGGTCAGCCTGGAACCTACCACCGCCAGACCCTTCAGGATTCATGCCCATTTTCCAGGTGGGGCGGTGTCCGGTCCGGTTTTGCTCCTGATATCCGCGGACTTCATCCTCACTCATATTGGCGAAGAAATTGTAGTTTTTGTTGTATTCGCGGATATGGCTCTCACAGAACCAGGCATATTGGCCCTCAGAATTGCGACCTTTGGGCGCGCGGTGAGGTGCCGTTGAGGTGCAATCGGGCCATTCGCAGGGGCGGTTGGCCTTTTTCTCTTTCTTCTTCTTCTGAGGCGCGATCCGGATCGAATCGAAATATTTTGACGTAGAATTCACAGGAGCAGCTCTCGTTTCAAAAACTTCGGACTATATCTGTACTAAGCCTGTACCAGCGGTGATCTTGCGCAATGTACCAGCACAGGGCTAAGAGGGTGGATGACTATAGCAGAACAAATCGAGGAAATCGTTAGCGAAGCGCTTCAGCCGGTGAGGCTGGAGGTCGCAGACAAATCCCATCTTCATGCAGGGCACGCCGGGGCTCGGCCCGAGGGGGAGACCCATTTCCATCTGACAATTGTCTCCTCCCTGTTTGAAGGGGAAAATCGGGTGGCGCGTCACCGTCGGGTTAATGTGCTTCTAGCAGATCTCCTTGCGGACAGAGTGCACGCGATGCAGTTGAAAACGCTGACGCCAGAAGAGGATCAGGCTTAAGCGGGTGCCACAGCCTTTACGGGCCGGACACGTAGCTTGGTGAGCTGGTTTCGCTGCTTTTCCTCAATGGTGAAGCGGAAGCCGTGAAAGGTGAAGGCCTGTCCCTTTTCAGGGATGGTTTGCGCTTCATGGATGACGAGCCCTGCAATGGTGGTCGCCTCTTCGTCAGGCAGCATCCAATCCATATTGCGATTGAGATCGCGAATGGTCACGGTGCCGTCGACCAGCACGGAGCCATCGGCTTCTCGATTAACGTCAATAAAGTCGATGTCGTGCTCGTCGGCAATATCGCCAACAATCTCTTCGAGAATGTCTTCCAAGGTCACGAGGCCCATCAGGCCGCCATACTCATCGACAACCAGCGCGAAGTGAGTCTTCTTTCGCAGAAAGGCATTGAGCTGACCCTGAACGCTGGTGGTCTCGGGCACGAACCAGGGTCTGGTCGCTAGACCTAAGATGTTGAGCGTATCTGGGTCGGCCTCATCACCTGCAATGGCGCGCAGCAGGTCTTTGGCGTGAAGGACGCCGACAATGTTTTCCGGCTCGCCTTGCCAAAGCGGGATGCGGGTATGCGGGCTTTGCATCACCTCGCGAATGATGTCGATGGCGGGCTGATCGGCGTCCACCATAATCATGTTTTTTCGGTGCACCATGATCTCCTCGACCTCAAGCTCGCTGAGGTCGAGGATGCCGCCAAGCATATCCTTGTCGCGCTTGATCACCTGGCCTTCCTGGTGATGCAGGTTGATGGCACCGCGCAATTCGTCGTGAACGGAGAGGGCATGGTCGGCACCGTCTGTCGACACACCGAAAAGGCCAAGGGTCCGCTGTACGATAAAGGCAATGGTTGTGGTGATGGGCGCGAAGACGCGTACGACAAGTGCGATAATGGGTGCGACAGCGAGAGCCATGCGGTCCGTGTGAGAAATAGCATAGGTCTTTGGCATGACTTCGGCAAAGATCAAGACCAGAGCGGTCATAACCAGGGTCGCGTAGACAACACCGGCATCGCCAAAGAAGTAAATGAGGAGGCTGGTTGCGAGCGCTGACGCCAGGATATTGACCAGGTTATTGCCAAGCAGAATGGCGCCAATCAGACGTTCGCGGTCTTCGGTCAGGCGTTGAACCCGCCGGGCTCTTTTGCTCCCATTTTCGCTCAGATGGTGCATGCGTGCACGGGATGCTGCCGTGAGGGCTGTTTCTGATCCTGAAAAGAACCCGGACAGGCACAACAATATAAAAATGCTGATGATTGTCAGAATGAGGTCGATGGTGTCCATCAGACAGCCTTTTGGTCAGTCATAAAGTCGAGCAGGTCGCTACTGCTTACGTCACGGGTGATAAAGGCACTGCCAATGCCTTTTGCCAGAATGAAAGTGAGTGCACCGTCGACAACTTTTTTGTCCTGCCCCATCAATTCGATCAAGCGGTCGGGGGCCGGCAAGTCGCCTGGAATGTCTGAGAGCTTTGTGGGTAGGCCCGCGGCTTCCAGGTGCCGGGTGGCGCGGGTCGCGTCCTGACCGGAGCAGAGACCGAGCTTCGCGGACAGGTTGAAGGCCAGCCCCATGCCAATAGCAACGCCTTCGCCGTGGATCAGACGGTCTGAAAAGCCCGTTCCTGCTTCCAGCGCGTGGCCAAAGGTGTGGCCCAAATTGAGGAGTGCGCGCACACCGCCCTCGCGCTCATCCTGTGCGACAATGCGGGCCTTTGACTGGCAGCTTTTGACGATAGCCTTGGTCAATGCCTGTGGGTCCCCAGCGATCAGTTTTTCGACATTGGCTTCCAGCCAGTTGAAGAAGGGGGCGTCATCAATCAATCCGTATTTGACGACTTCGGCATAGCCCGCCCGCAATTCACGCGGAGGCAGCGTCTTCAACGCCGAGATGTCAGCCAACACCAGTCTCGGCTGGTGGAACGCGCCGATCAGGTTCTTTCCTTGTGGAACATTGATGCCGGTTTTGCCGCCGACGGAGCTGTCCACCTGTGCCAGCAAGCTTGTGGGGATCTGTGCGAAGTCCACGCCACGGCGCAGCACGCTTGCAGCAAAGCCGGTCAGGTCGCCGATCACGCCGCCGCCAAGGGCAATGATCAAATCGCCGCGTTCGACGCCCGCATCCAGCAGGTCTCCCAGCAGGGACTGAAGCTGATCGAAGTTTTTCGTCTTCTCACCAGCGGGCAAAATGAACGCCTTTGACTTGATGTCAGCAGCCTTCAGGCCTTTCTCAAGTGTGGCCAGATGACGGTCCGCAACGTTCTCGTCGGTCACGATGACAACCCTGCCTCGCTTCAGGAGCGGGGCAATATGGGTGCCTGCATTGGTGATCAGGTCTGGTCCCACAAGAATATCGTAGGCGCGGTCGCCCAAGTCGACTGTGACCGAGTCGACCGTGACTTTGTCTTCTGTGAGGCTTGTCATTTATTCTATGTCTCCGTCCCGCCGCATTTCAGCTTAATGGCGAGGGCGTGGACAATTTCGTCGACGACCGCGTCATGGGGACCTTCTTTACTTTCGATACTCAGATCAGCTGTCGCATATATAGGGTAGCGCTCGTCGATCAAGCGCTTCATGACGGCTTCTGGGTCGTCATTTTGCAAAAGCGGTCGATGAGACCTTCTGGAGACGCGTTTCATCAGGACGTCCAGATCTGCTTTTAGCCAGACGGAGATGCCGTTCTCTCGTGTGGCTTCTCTGGTTTTGGGGTTCATAAAGGCCCCACCGCCGGTCGCCAGAACCTGCGGTCCTTCGCCAAGCAAGCGATGAATGACCCGCTGTTCCCCGTCGCGGAAATGTGCTTCGCCAAATTCCTTGAAAATGTCCGCAATATTGGAGCCGGCTGCTTTTTCGATTTCCGTGTCGGCATCTCGGAAGGGCAGATCTAGACGGTTTGCGAGGCGGCGTCCCACAGTTGTTTTGCCTGCGCCCATCAGGCCCACAAGCACAATTGAGCGGTTTCCGAGCGCGCTGGCGACAGAAATGGCTTCCTCAGATTTCCGCGCAGCGTCCTGGGCTGGCGGTTTGCTTTTCAGCGGCTGGGTGCCGCTCATGTGATCACCTGTTGCTTGTCACCCACCGCGCTGGGGACGCGGTGGTTATGTCGGTTTCTGTCTGTCGAAAACAGACCATTTGGGTCATCTTAGAGCACTCTGAGCGAGGTTTCAGCCTTCTTTCCCATATGCCCTAATTTGGTCAAATGTGCACAATAAGCCAGAGTGCCTGCTGTTTGCCTGCGAAGCCCTTTGAGGGTGCTGGCATCTGCCAGGGCCGTGGAGATCAGTTGGAGATGGGGCCGATGAAGAGTTTTGTTCGAGGGCTAGTGGTCCTGGTCATCCTGGCGGGCGCCGTGTTCGCGGGCATCGTGTATCTGGCCCAATCGACGTCGCCCCCATCAAGCCCCGTTGAGAAGACAATCTCTAACGACACTTTCCCCCGCTAGGCAACATTCACAATGAAACAAACATGGCAGCCACTGGCTTCTGGTCTTCTGTTTTTTGTGTCCTGTATGGGACCGGTTCTGGCGGAAGAGCCATCCAACGATTGGCCGTTTGACCGCAATCCTCCCCGAGAGCAGAGCTGGCCTTTTAACCGTGATCAAGAGGTTGGTGACCGGGAGCAGGTGACGGGTTCTGAAGGGATGCGCCCTGTTATAGAGCCGGGTGATCCGATTTTGGAGGTACCGGCTGACTGGGACGCGACCGTTGAGGCCCCACTGGAAGTATTTCCGTCTGCCCCGCAGGTGCAAACCGGTCCCATCCGGATCTTACCGCCAGGAGTTGGTGATGCGCCTGGCGCGCCAAGTGAATTTGAGGCCCCAGCCAATGATCCGGTTACGCTTTTCCCGGCTGGTCCAAATGCGGGTGGGCGTGGAGATCTTCCGACACGGGCTGTCGGTGCGCGCCCTGGCGAAGCCGGGACGGGGATAGAAGTCGGTGCGCTTGGCAAGGTTGATGAGGCAAGCGTCGGTCTGCTTGATGAGAATAATGGTGGTTTCGGGACCGCCATGTGGTCTGGGACTGATCGACGGGTTGTTGAACAGCTGATTGTCCAGGTGCCAGGTCCGACGGATTCGCCCATTCTGGGGACACTCGCAAGGCGGTTGTTGCTTACTAGTGCGCGGCCGCCGCAGGGGGCGAGCAGTGGCCCGTCTTTATTGGCACTGCGGCTGCAACGATTGAATGAAGCGGGTCGCTCTGACGACATAGCGCGCCTATATGCGCGTGCCGGTGTTTCTCAGCCGACGCCTGCAGCGGCCATGGAGTTTGCGCTCGCAATGCTGGCAACCGGGGACGGAGATGCGGCCTGCAATCTGCTTGGCGGTTTGCCGGTGGGTGGCGATCCAGGAACTGATCCGGTGGCTGCTTTCGCGATTAAACTTTCAATCTTTTGCCAGATCTCGGGCGGTATGACTGCTGCAGCGAACCTTACCGTTGATCTTGCCCGCGAGCAGGGGCTTGATGCTCCCTATTTCTTGGCATTGGCTGTGGCCGCGACAGATGGGCTGTCCCTGGACGCATCAGAGCCACGATTGTTCGATCCTCTTATCTACCGAATGATGGTCTTGGCTGAGCGTTCTCTGCCAGGAGATGGGGTGGGTCGTTTGGTCCCGGCCTTGTTGGTGCCGGTCGCAGAGGATGGTGCACTTGATCCTGAAGTGCGGATTGCAGCTGCGGAGAGGGCTGCAGCGCTTGGCGTGATTGATGGTGACCAGATGGCGGCCGCCTATCTCGCGGTACGCTATGCCCGCGAAGATGTGGCGGGCGTGCGTGTTGGTGTTGAACCTGCCTCTCCTTATCGCAGGCGGGCCCTGTTTCACCAAGCCGTGTTGGACGAGCGTGTGCCTGCCGGACGGGCCGATCTATTGGCAATGCTCTTCTTCCGCGAAAAAGGCGGTGATGCTTATGCCGCCACGCTTGCCGCGCATCGTGGATCGCTTGCGAGTGTTCCTCCTTCCAACGTCCTAACCTCGTTTGCGCCTCTCGCTGTCCGTGCCTTTATCGAACTAGGGGATCGGGTGCGCGCGGGCATGTGGCTTTCTGTTCTTGAGGGGGCGGCGGCTGATACACAACAAGTGCGCGAGCTGCGGGCTGTCTTGCGTCTCATTGATCCGAATACAGTTGCGGGTTCCGCCTTACCGTCATTGCTGGAGGCAGGCGCTGAGTCAGTGCCTTTGGCTTCTATTCCTCCCTTTCTCCAACCTGCGCTCAATGACCTAGCTGCAGGCGGTGCCGCTCGCGAATTCGCGGCGCTGGAGATCGTATTATTGGACGCGCTCGGTCTAGCACTCCCTGCGTCGGTCTGGGATGCCCTGCTGGTTTCAGGCGGGCTGCCTGGGGGCGAAATTGCCCCGGTCGCTGTGACCCAGCGATTGAAACTTGCCAGCAGTCAGAACCGGGTTGGCGAAACCGTGCTCCTGACATTGGCTGCCTTATCAGAGAGCGGGGTGGGACAAGCCCATCCGCAAACCCTGTCTGAGACAGTGAAGGCGCTCCGCATTGTGGGACTTGAGCGGGAGGCCCGCAGGCTTGCTGCTGAGGCTCTGATGGCTCGCGTCAGCGACGGGACTTAAGTCTATGCCGACGCGTGGACCGGGCACGGATCCCTCTCACCTTCCTGCTGATGTATATCGGCTGGAAGCCTTCCTTGAGATGCTCAGTGCTGAACGCGGTGCCTCCCGGAACACGCTTGATGCCTATTTTCGGGACCTCAGAGATTTTGGCGTGGCGCTTAAGGCGCGAGGCAAGGTGTTCTCGTCCTTTGATAGCAATGATGTGCGTGCCTATCTTGCGCTGATGGAGCAGGCGGGCCTGGCGGCCTCAACGGCAGCCCGGCGTCTTTCCTCCATTCGTCAGTTCGCACAGTTTCTGATGAGTGATGATGTGCGAGCGGATGATCCTTGCGCAATCATTGAAGGCCCAAAACTCTCCCGACCTCTTCCTAAAACATTGAACGTCGAAGAAGTCGATTTGTTGTTGCGGGCGACAGAAAGCTACGGAGCGGCGATTTCTGATCCTGTAAAAAAATCCTACCGGCAGGCTCGGACGCGGTGCCTGATGCAAGTGATCTACGCGACCGGCCTGCGGGTGAGCGAGCTTGTCGGCCTTCCGGTCGCCGCTGTCAGTGGTGCCGAGCAGATGCTTGGCGTTAAGGGGAAGGGTGGTCGCGAACGGCTGGTACCCCTCAGCCAACCTGCGGCCGATGCTATTGCCCATTATCTTGTCTGTCGCAAGGAGGTGCTGGGCGAGGCGAAAAGTGCCTTTTTGTTTCCCTCGCGCGGCAAGTCCGGCCATCTGACACGTCATCGGTTTGCGCAGATGCTGAAGGAATTGGCGGAGATTGCGCAGATCGACCCTACGCGCCTCTCCCCGCATACACTTCGGCATGCCTTCGCCAGCCATCTTCTCGCGAATGGTGCTGATCTGAGGTCAGTGCAGCAGTTGCTAGGGCATGCGGATATCTCAACAACTCAGATTTACACTCATGTTCTGGAAGAACGGCTGCGAGAGCTGGTGACCAATCATCATCCGCTTGGAAAGAGCTAGGTCGCCTGAGCCCACCGAATTTTTCTCCGATTTCCGCCATTAACCGGCATTTTGTCCCATGGTTGACAAGCGATAGGTGGCAGGCCAGTGTGCCGCCGCTAATCGTATTTTGGGCGTTAAGTAAACTTAAGAGCGCATGCATACATATCTCGAATTTGAAAAGCCGATCGCCGAGCTAGAGGGTAAGGTTCAGGAGCTCAAGCTCCTGGCGCAGGAAGATCCGACCGCTGGCATTTCCGATGATGTTGCAAAGCTTGAGGCAAAGGCAGCTCAGCTTTTAAAAGACATGTATGCCGATCTCGATACTTGGCAGAAGACCCAGGTTGCCCGTCATCCCAACCGCCCCCATTTTCTCGACTATGCGAACGCGTTGATCGAAGATTTTACACCTTTAGCCGGTGATCGGAATTTTGGTGAAGACGAAGCCATTGTTGGTGGTCTGGGGCGCTTCCGTGGTCGCTCAGTCGTGATTATGGGTCACGAAAAAGGCAATGATGTCGAGACCCGCATGAAACATAATTTCGGCATGGCGCAGCCGGAAGGTTATCGCAAAGCGGTTCGCTTGATGGAAATGGCTGATCGTTTTTCCATGCCCGTTATCACTTTGATCGACACTGCGGGCGCCTTTCCAGGTCGCGAAGGTGAAGAGCGTGGCCAGGCAGAGGCGATTGCCCGGTCGATCGATACCTGCCTCAATGTCCAGGTGCCATTTGTCTCTCTTGTTATCGGCGAGGGTGGATCGGGTGGTGCGCTTGCGATTGCCACCGCGAGCCGTGTACTGATGCTTGAACACTCGATCTACACGGTTGCCTCACCGGAAGCCTCGGCATCTATCCTTTGGCGCAACTCAGACAAGGCGAAAGACGCAGCGGCTGCGATGAAAGTCACTGCGCAGAGCCTGCTTGAGCTTGGCGTGATCGACAGAATTCTTCCGGAGCCTGTTGGTGGCGCCCATCGTGAGCGGGCACAGATGATGGCTGACGCAGGCGATGCCATTGAACATGAATTGCGTGATCTGTCCGGGCTGGATGGGGCGTCTCTCCGCCGTCAGCGGCAGGAGAAGTTCATGGCTATGGGCCGCGGCGATCTTTCCTGACAAACCAGGTCTTTCTGGCCTGAGTGAATTCCAGCATTTCACTAAATCGTAATTTTTGCGGGGTTTGACCTCTTGTGCTTTCTTCCCGAAGGTCCAGACCTATTTGTGTACTATAAGCTGGTCAAAGGCGCGGAAACTGGGAGCGAAGCTCAATGCTGGAATTCAGAAATGGAGACAGCAAGGTCGTTTACGATTATTGGATGAGTCTGCGGAACGGCACCATGCCGGCCGTTCGAGACTGGGACCCGATCCGCGTTCCGAAACAGATGCCATGGTGTACGATTGTCGAGCGAGGCGGCGCCACCGGGTACCGCCTGAGGTTTGCAGGCACAGCGATCTGTGAATTCTACAACGAAGAAATGACCGGTCAGGCGATCGGAAGCCGGATGGATGATGACGCGCGGGCATTCTATTTTGCGCAGCTTGAGGAAACACTGACCCGACCGTGTGGCATGTTCTTTACCACCCATGCGCGCTCTGATACAGGCCGCGACTGCCTGTTCGAAACACTGGCGCTTCCACTGGCCAATGATGATGGGATTGGTATCCGGCTGTTGATGCACCAAGTGATTGTTGAGGAGGTCACTTATGGTGATCCATCGAGCAAGTTTTCACTGCCTGAAATGATGGAATGGATCGACCTCGGTGCCGGTGTGCCCAAGGCTGAATCTTCTTAGAGAAGTTTGGTCAAGGCGTCTCGGACGTCATCTGCGAACAGTTCCGGCTCTTCCATGGCGGCGAAGTGGCCGCCTTTGTCCATCACCTTGAACTGTTTGAGATTGTAGCTGCGTTCGGCCCAGGAGCGTGGTGTGACCGGTAGAGTGTCCATCGGGTATTCCGAATAGGCTGTTGGCACCGTCACTTTTTGGCCTGGCTTCAGCAGTACCGATCCTTCAGCGGGACCTGCTTTGTACAGCGTGTTGGCTGAATTGATGGTGCCGGTGAACCAATAGATTGAGAGCTGTGTGAGGATGGTGTCCATAGGGAAGCGGGCTTCCATGCCTTCCCAGGTGTGAGATTTGTCCGTGTCGCCCAGGCGGTAATATTTATCAGCCAACCAGCCCGCGAGCCCGGCGGGTGAATCCATCACCGCGTAAGCAAGTGCCATGGGCTTGGTTGATTGGATTGACCGGTAGCCCTCTTCGCCAGCCCACCAGGTCCTCATTTCCTTGATCCAGGTGCTTTCTTCGTCTGTCACCGGCGGCTGGCTTTCATGCCGGAAGTCTGGCCGCAGGGGCAGCATGGTGAGGTGAATGGCGCGCACGGCATCAACATGTTGGAGCGCGAGGCGTGAGGTGACGAAGCTTCCCCAATCTCCAGCCTGTGCGCAATAGGTGTCGTAACCAAGCACATCCGTCATCAGCTGATGCCAGAGATCGGCCATGACGGCTGGCCCAATAGGCTGGCGTGGCAGAGATGAAAAGCCATAGCCTATGAGGGAAGGAACGATCACATCGAAGGCTGGGCCCGAGCGCCCATAATTTTCGGGATGGGCGAGCTGGTCGATGACATCAAGAAACTCTCGGAAGGTCGACGGCCAGCCATGGGTCATGATGAGCGGGATGGGGTTTTCTCCTGACCCTCTTTCATAAACGAAATGGATCTCGTGATCCTGATCCGCATCGTCGGTCAGGGCCACTTTGTATTGCGGGAAAGAGTTCAGCCAGGCTTCCTGCTTGCGCCAATCGAAGTCATCCCGCCAATAGGAGATCAACCGCTCCATGTAGGACAGGCTGGTGCCATAGTCCCAATGGTCGTTCCCGTCTGGCTCGTTGGGCAGGCGCGTCTGTTCCAGCCTGTGCTTCAGGTCCGCGATTTCATGATCGGGAACATGGATCTTGAAGGGGTCGGCTGGAATAACGGGCCGGGTCATGGCTTAGCCTTTCACTTGTTTGGCGAATGTGCTGACATCGTCAGCGAAAACTGGACCGGTTTCTAGCGCGGCGAAATGACCCCCTTCGCTTGGCTCAGTCCAGTGAATGATGTTGAATGCTTTCTCTGCCATTGACCGCGGCGGGATTGAAATGAACTTCCCCTCTTCGGGCATGCGCATAAACCCAGTTGGAATTTCGAGCGTGTCGCCGGGTGCCATGTTGGAGCCGCCTTCTTCCATCATTCCCCTATAGAACCAGCTTGCCGTGTTGAACGTCCCCGTAACCAGGTAGATCATGATGTTGGTGAGAAGCTGGTCTTTGGTGTAGGCATTTTCGATGTGGGACCCGTTGGGGCCACGCGTATCAGACCACCCATTGAATTTTTCTGTGATCCAGGCCGCCGCGCCAACAGGGCTGTCCATCATGGCGTAAGAGAGGGACTGGGGTTTGGTCATTTGCAGGCGGAGATACGCGCCCTCCATCTCAAAATCAAATGCTGCTGCTGCGGCCCAAGCCTGTTCTTCCTCTGTCTCCGGTTTGGTGTCGGGCCGGATGCCCCACATGTTGAGGTGGACGGCTTTGCACCCACCGCCTTTGTTGGTCCCATGATTGTAGGCAAGAAAGCCTGAGACGACAGACCCCCAATCGCCGCCCTGGGCGATATAGGTGTCATAGCCGAGCGTCTCGCGCATCAGTCTGTCCCAAAGTTCAGCGGTGCGTTTTGGCCCTAGCGGCTTTTTCGGTTTGCCGGAAAATCCGTAACCTGGGAGCGAAGGGATCACGAGGCTGAGGCCATCTTCTGCATCACCGCCGTGGTTTTCCGGGTGCGCAAGAAGATCGATGACGCCCAAAAATTCAAAAACGGAGCCGGGCCAGCCGTGGGTGAGGATCACGGGCTGTGGCGCGCTGCCTGATCCCTTCACGTGGTAGAAGTGAATTTCCTGATCTTCGATCGTTGCTTTGAACTGGGGAAAGGCGTTGAGCTTTGCTTCAGCGGCGCGCCAGTCGAACTCAGCGACCCAATAGGCACAGAGCTCCTTCATATATTCCATGTCCGCGCCATAGGCCCAGCGGTCAGCACCTGGATCAATCTCGGGCATCTCATGCCACTCATAGGCTTTTACCTTCGAGAGAATGGCATCAATGGTGGATTGCTCTATTGCAACCTGAAAGGGGGTGGGGGTGCTCATCATCTCTCCCTGAATGTGTTTTTCTCCATTATGGCAGGGTCGGCCCTCGGCGCAACAAGAGGCAGCCTTTGAGGAATTGCTTTGCCGCTTTGGAGTGCCGCCGGTAGGGTGGCGAGAAGAAACTTCACTCCGGGGGGAGACATGGCTATTCAAGCGGTCGCGGACGCGACGGAATTCACGATGTCCAAGGCATATCGGCGATATGCGCTGGGCATCCTGTTGCTCGCGTATATTTCCAGCTATGTCGACCGGCAGATTATGGGCGTGGTCCTTCCGGCGATTAAAGAAGAATTTCTGCTGGCGGATTGGCAGCTCGGATTTCTGTCAGGCATCGCATTTGCAATTTTCTATGCGACATTGGGCATGCCGATTGCATTTCTGGCGGACCGATCAAACCGCCGCAATATCATAGCCGCTGCCGTTTCTATCTGGAGCCTGATGACGGCGGCCTGTGCCTTTGTTTCCGGGTTCGGCACCCTTGCAATTGCGCGGATCGGGGTTGGCGTTGGGGAGGCAGGATCGAGCCCACCTTCACATTCTATGATTGCCGATATGTACCCGCCGGAAGAACGCAGTGGTGCGCTCGCTATTTATGCGCTGGGCGTTTATCTCGGCACCATGATTGCGTTTGCTGTGGGGGCTTTCGTGGTTGCGCAATATGGCTGGCGTGCGGCCTTTCTTCTTGTGGGCCTTCCGGGCTTGATAATCGCGCTTCTCGTGCGTTTTACACTTAAAGAACCGCCGCGCGGCTTCTCAGAGGGAAGATCGGCACCTGAGACTGGCCCAATCGACTGGAGCGAAGCGCGCGGGCAGATCGCTGCAGGTTTTCGGCACCTTTGGATCGACCGGGCGTCATTCCATACTGTTATGGGTGTGACGATTATTTCCTTTGTGGGGTATGGCGGCGCTGTCTGGGGCTTTTCCTTCTTCATTCGAAGTTTCAAAATGAGCTACGAGGAAACTGGCATTTTCCTCGCGCTTATTGTCGGTATCTTTGGCGCAATGGGCGCTATTCTCGGTGGCAAACTTGCGGACTGGATGGGCGCGAAAGATGTGCGATGGACGCCCTGGATTGTCGCTCTGGCCAAAGTGGTGGCAGCGCCCATTATTCTCGCCTTTTTTCTGGTCGAGAAAGAGTTGGCTCTGTGGCTCTATGTGCCGATGACTATCCTTGGGGCATTCTATCTCGGACCCAGCTTTGCACTCATTCAAAGCCGGGCGCCGCTTCATATGCGCACAACCATCTCATCGATCATGCTGTTTGTTCTCAACATTATCGGGCTCGGGTTTGGACCACAGCTTGTCGGTATTCTAAGTGACGTGCTGGAGCCAACCTATGGCATCGAGTCTCTGCGCTATGCTCTGCTGCTTACAAGCTTTATCGCCTTGTGGGGTGCCTACCACTACTACCTGGCTGGTAAAGCGCTCGGCCATGAGGGTAACGGCGATTAATGTCTGGCATCATTTTGTACGGGCCCGCTTATAGTGCCTATACGCGTATCGTCCGATTGGTGCTTGAGGAAAAGAGTGCGCCCTACACTCTGGAGGAGGTGGATTTCATTTCCTCGGGCATGCCTGCAGCGCAGACGGAACGCCATCCGTTTGGCATGGTTCCCGCCCTTGAGCATGATGGGCAAATTTTGTTTGAGGCGGGGCCCACCTGTTCCTATCTTGATGAGGTCTTATCTGCACCCAGGTTTACGCCGGACGATACCCTGGCACGGGCCCGCATGGCATCGACCATCTCGGTTCTTGATAGTTACATCTGGCCGGATCTTCGGGAGCTGGTGACGCAGGCGCTTTTCACGACGCTCGTGGGAGGGTGGCCGGACGATTCCATCAAGGAACGCATGGTGAAGCGGCTAACAGGGTCACTCGCCATTCTTGAGGAGAAGTTTGTTTCCGTCGGCGCTCTCAACAGCGACGCGATCACTCTTGCAGATCTGCATGCGGTGCCGATGATTGCCTATTTGGCCGAAACTCTTGATGGCCAGGTTTTGCTTCAGGCCCTTCCCGCGCTTTCTGGTTGGTGGGATGATATGAAGCAACGACCATCAGTGGTCTCAACAGAGTTTGATCTCACCACCTATCCCTGGGCACAGTGACCTGAGGACTGAAGCCTGGCTCAATTGGAGGTTGCATTGCGGCGAGCTTAGACAGCTTTATTGCAGATGCTGACCATGACGCAGGCTGGCTGGATAGTTTTGACGGGGCAGATTTTGGCTATGAGGGATTTTCAGCTGACATTGGATGCGTCGTTATGAGGCGCAGAAGTTTCGACCTTGTCGATGCGCATGATGGTGACTGGCCATATCCCGGCAAAGATGTGGTGTTGGTGACCCATCGAGAGATCGCCAACCAGCCGCCACAATCGCGTATTTGGGCTGGTAATGATGTTCTCCCGTTGATTGATGGCCTCAAACGATTTGACGGTGGCGACATATGGGTTGTTGGCGGCTCAGATCTTATGCATCAGTTTCGCCAGGCAGGCGGTTTGGATGTCCTCGAAATATTTACGATGCCTGTTTTGTTGGGGCGCGGCGTCCCGCTCTGGCTTGCGACAGGAGAAAAAGAAATGGCGACACTTGTCGAAAGCGCCGCCATGGATTTGGGTGTTGTGCGGTCTGTGTACCGGTTCTAGGTAAGCGCCCCGTGGCAATGCTTGTATTTTTTGCCAGACCCGCATGGGCAGGGCGCGTTGCGCGCAATCTTGCCCCAGGTAGATGGATCGTTCGGGTTCATGGCGACATCTGCAGGCCTGTTGCGCGTGGGGCGCGGGCGTTCTGCCAGGGCAACGCCGCCGTCTGCGTCCGCCATTTCGTCACGACCTGTAAGCGGGTCCACATGGTGGGCCTGCATTTCTGGTAGGTCCGGCTCGTTCAGTTCCGGCGGCTGCTCTGTGACAAATTGCAGGGTCATCAGCTGCCGCGTTACGTCTTCGCGCAACCGGGTCAGAAGGCTTTCGAAAAGCGAAAAGGCCTCCGTCTTATATTCGTTTAGCGGGTCGCGCTGTCCATAGCCGCGCAGGCCAACGGATTGGCGCAGGTGGTCGAGCATCTGAAGGTGCTCGCGCCAGCGTTGGTCGACCGTCTGCAATAGAATTGCTTTTTCGATCTGACGGAATGTTTCGGCGCCGACGTCTGCAACCTTTTTTGCCATGGCAGAGTCACCGGCCTGATAGATGCGGTCCTTGATCTCTTCGTCGGCAATGCCTTCTTCCTCGGCCCAATCTTCAATGGGCAGGTCGAGGCCGAATATCTTCACGGTCTCTTCTTTAAGGCCGTCAACATCCCATTGTTCAACATAGGCTTTCTCAGGAATATGGGCTCGAACAAGATCGTCGATGCACTCATGACGCATGTCGCGTACATCTTCGGAGACGTCTTCTGCGTGCATAAGATCAATGCGCTGCTCGAAGATCGCTTTGCGCTGATCGTTCATGACATTGTCGAACTTAAGCAGGTTCTTTCGAATGTCGAAGTTGCGGGCTTCAACTTTCTGCTGTGCTTTTTCTAGCGCCTTGTTGATCCAGGGGTGGATGATGGCTTCACCTTCTTCCAGACCCAGTTTCTGCAGCATGCCGTCCATACGGTCGGTGCCGAAGATGCGCATCAAGTCGTCTTCAAGGCTCAGATAGAATTTTGATCGGCCCGGGTCGCCCTGGCGTCCGGCACGTCCGCGCAGCTGATTGTCGATGCGTCGGCTTTCGTGGCGTTCGGTGCCGATAATGTAGAGACCGCCTGCATCCAGCGCCTGCTGTTTCTTCGCGGCGACATCCGCTTCGATCTCTGACGTGCGCTTGGCACGTGTCTCTTCGTCGAGACTTTCATCGATCTCGTCAGCGATGCGCATTTCCAGATTGCCGCCGAGCTGAATGTCGGTCCCGCGACCAGCCATGTTGGTAGCGATGGTGACAGCACCCGGCACACCTGCCTGCGCGATGATGTGCGCTTCCTGCTCGTGATAGCGGGCGTTCAGCACATTGTGCTTCACCTTCTTCTTTTTCAGTAGGTCGGCGAGATATTCCGACTTATCAATGGAGGTGGTACCGACAAGGACGGGTTGTCCGCGCTTCGCGCAGTCTTCCAGTTCCAGGATGATGCCGTCGAACTTTTCGCGAGCCGTCCGATAGACCTCGTCATCCTCATCAATTCGGGCAATGCCGACATTGGTGGGGATCTCGAGCACGTCGAGGCCATAAATGTCCATGAACTCTTCGGCTTCGGTGAGCGCTGTACCGGTCATGCCAGCGAGCTTTTCATAGAGCCGGAAATAGTTCTGGAAGGTCACGGACGCGAGCGTCTGGTTTTCCGGTTGGATCTCCACCTGCTCCTTGGCCTCAAGTGCCTGATGCAGGCCTTCTGAATAGCGACGGCCTTCCATCATGCGGCCTGTAAATTCGTCAATGATGACGACCTTGCCGCCTTTGACGATATAGTCTTTGTCTTTCTGGAAGAGCTTGTGTGCTTTGAGCGCGCAGTTGGCGTGATGCACCAGAGAGATGTTCTCTACGTCGTAGAGTGTGCCTTCTTCCATAATTCCGGCTTCGCGGAGCAGCTCCTCGACATGTTCGTTGCCTTCGTCGGTCAGGTTTGCTGTCCTGGACTTTTCATCCATGTCGAAATCTTCTTCGACCAGCGACGGAATGATCTTGTCCACGGTGACGTAGAGCTCGGAATTGTCTTCCAGAGGGCCGGAGATGATCAGCGGGGTTCGCGCCTCGTCGATCAGGATCGAGTCCACCTCATCGACAATCGCAAAATGGTGGCGGCGCTGCACCATGGCATCCAGCTGATATTTCATATTGTCGCGGAGATAGTCGAAGCCCAACTCATTGTTGGTGCCATAGGTAATATCTGCTGCGTAGGCTGCGCGCCGTTCTTCGTCGCTAAGGCCATGCAGAATGACACCGGTGGTGAGGCCTAAGAATTCGTACACCTGCCCCATCCATGCTGCGTCGCGGCTGGCAAGATAGTCGTTCACGGTGACGACGTGGACCCCTTTTGCCGGAAGCGCATTCAGGTAGGCCGCGAGAGTGGCGACAAGGGTCTTCCCTTCGCCGGTTTTCATTTCGGAAATTTGGCCCTCGTGGAGCGCAATGCCACCGATCAGCTGTACATCGTAGTGACGTTGACCAAGGCTTCGTTTCGCGCCTTCGCGCACGGTGGCAAAAGCTTCTGGCAGCAGATCATCAAGTGTTTCGCCGGCCTCGAAGCGCTCTCTGAATTCCTGGGTTTTTGCGCGTAACGCATCGTCCGACAAAGCTTCCATATCGGGTTCTAATGCGTTGATTGAACTCACCCGAGCTGTCAGAGATTTAATCTTGCGGTCGTTGTTGGAGCCAAAGATCCGCTTGGCAAATGCGCCGAAGCTAGCCATCAGGGTATGTCACCTTGTTGGGGCAATCAGCTCGCTTGCAGAAGGCCAGCGGTGATGCCCGGTTATTATGTCAGGAGCAGCCCTTCCGCTTCGAAAAAGCGCACAACCGAACCCACTTGATGTAAGGGGGGGCTTGGTGCTTGTCAACGCTTCCCAGGGTTCTGGCGGGGGCTGCTGTGGGGCTTCCAATATTCGTTAATGTCTTGCATTTATTGCGAAATCTTAATGGCGGTCACCCTTGTATGAACCTGCTGAACCCCTCACTATAGGGTCTCACCTGAAGCCCGGATGAACCGGGTCTCGCTGTTCTCTTCAAGGTTCTTCTCCCATGATGTTTTCGATGACTTCTCTGGCCGCGCGGACGCCGGCCTGGCTCCTTGGCATTGCCCTGATTGTGGCGGTTTCCCTCAGCAATTCATTGCCTGCATCGGGAGCGGATGAGGACGACACGGTTGTTGCCCGGGTCAATGGCATGGAAATCCGGTTTTCAGACCTTTTGCTGGCTGAAGAAGAGACCGCACAGGCGCTTGCCAATGTACCTGAAGATGTGAAGTTTGAGTATTTGCTGAGCCTTCTCATCGACCGGGTGATTGTTTCCAGCGACGCTCGTACGAAGGGCCTGACTGATGATCCGGGTGTTCAGCGCCGGATGGCCTATTACGAAAATAAAGCACTTCGGGATGTTTACTGGACACAGCTTATTAGCTCGCGCATTTCCGATGAGGCGGCAAAAGAGTTTTATGATGCACAGATAGGGTCTGTTGAGCCTCAGGAAGAGATCAAAGCCCGTCACATTCTTGTGGCGACCGAAGAGGAAGCCCAGTCGGTGATCGACGCTTTGGGGGCTGGCGGTGATTTTGAAGCGCTGGCGAAAGAACATTCGACCGGCCCAAGTGGTGCTGAGGGAGGTGATCTTGGCTATTTCACGGCTGGAACCATGGTTGCTGAGTTCAATGACGCGGCGTTTGCGCTTCAGGCTGGGGAGATATCCGCACCTGTAAAGACCAAGTTTGGCTGGCATGTGATCAAGGTGGAAGACCGGCGGGTTCAGGAAGTGCCAGGATTTGATCTGGTCAAAGACCAGGTGATTGAAGCGCTGGCCCAGCAGGAAGGTCGGACAATGATGGATGAAATGCGGGCAGCAGCTGCGATTGAAATCGTCGGTGCTGAAGGAGAAGGCACCCGGCCGTTGATTGCACCTCAAGAATAGGTCATATGAATTGGGTCGAGGGAAATCAGTCCGCCTGGCTCAATTTATTTTGAGCCTGACTTGATCTAAAGGTGCTTCTTCATGTCCAAGCTATCTGCAATGTCAGCTAAAGGTGCGTCTAAGGTCGGTGCGACAGCATCGCTCAAGAAAGCAACTAAGAAGAAAGCTTCGAAGAAGACACCTAAGAAGGTTGCCAAGGAGCCAGTTTCACCACTGGCCCCCAAGAAACTGGCAAGCCTACCGCCGCTTGCAGGCGTTGAGCTGGCGACAACGAATAGTGGCACAAAATACAAAGGCCGTGATGACCTGCTCGTCGCCAGGATGGCGGAGGGCACGCAGGTGGGCGGTGTGTTTACAACCTCCAAGACAGCGGCTGCTCCTGTTACGTGGTGTCAAAATTCGCTTGAAGACGGGGTCGCTCGCGCTCTTGTTGTCAATGCGGGGAACGCAAACGCGTTTACCGGGAAAGCAGGGATGCAGACGGTTCGACAGACGGCGTCAGTAGCGGCAGCCATTGCTGGATGTCGGCAGAAAGACGTCTTTATCGCCTCCACGGGTGTTATTGGTGAAGTGCTGGACGGGGACGCGATTGGCACCGCCCTTACAAAAGCCGTCAATGCTGATGATCCAGGATGGGAAGCTGCCGCCCGGGCGATCATGACCACGGATACTTTTCCAAAACTCGCGACAAAAACGGTCAAGATCGGTGATGTGGATGTCCGGATCAATGGGATTGCAAAAGGGTCCGGCATGATCCAACCGGATCTCGCCACCATGCTGGTGTTCCTATTCACCGACGCGGCATTGCCGGCGTCAGTGCTTCAGACATTGCTGATGCTTGGGGTCAGGGACAGTTTCAATTCCATCACTGTCGACAGTGACACGTCCACAAGTGACACGGTGCTCTTCTTTGCAACAGGCGGCGCCATGGTGGCGGCAGCGGAGCACGGTATTACACCACCTAAAATTTCACGCGCAGGCGATCCTCGGCTTAGGGACTTCCGTGATGGCTTGAATGACCTGATGCTCGATCTTGCGCATCAGGTGGTCAAGGATGGCGAAGGGGCATCGAAATTTATCGAAGTGAAGATTTCCGGCGCGGCGAGTTATAAGGCTGCTCGTACAATTGCGCTGTCTGTCGCGAACTCTCCGTTGGTGAAGACAGCGATTGCTGGTGAAGATGCCAATTGGGGGCGGATTGTCATGGCTGTCGGCAAAGCCGGAGAAGAGGCAGACCGGGATAAACTCAAGATTGAGATTGGTGGTATTCTTGTCGCCAAAAATGGGGTTGCGGTTGAGGGTTTTGATGAAAAGCCGGTAGCGCGTCACATGAAAGGCAAAGACATCAAGATCGCCGTTGATGTTGGCGTGGGACGAGCCGAGGCAACGGTCTGGACGTGCGACCTCACCCATGAGTACATTCGCATTAATGCGGACTACCGCAGCTGACCTATGTCGGTGGTATTTTTTGGGCGAGCGAAGAATTGACACATCACTCAAGTGATAAAGGGTATGCAGGTGCCTCTCGCCTGCTTGGCGGCGGGTTGGGCGCCCGGTCGCTTTTTACGCCCCGTTTGACGCTTCGTTGGATTGCCTCAAGCGATGCGGAGAGACTCAGTGCTTTTGCAGGTGATCCACTGCTCCTGCAGAAAACTGAAACGATTCCCTATCCCTATGATGTTCCCGCCGCCCGCGAGTGGATTGATGAGGCGGAAGGCTTGAGGGAAAGGGGCTCTGCTTATCGATTTGCAATCGAAGAACGATCAGAGCCAGCGTTTGTTGGCGTCTCCGCTTTGATGATGCTCAGTCGGGGGAGCGCAGAACTGGGCTATTGGCTTGGCCGGGATTTTTGGGGGCAGGGGTATGGCCGTGAGGCTGTTGCTGCCACGGTTGCATTCGGCGCGGATATTCTAAAATTGCAGTCAATCCAGGCGGTGGTCTATTCAGAAAACACGGCGTCGGTTGCCGTGCTGCGCGGGCTCGGTTTTGAAGAGCATGCTTTCGAAACCATTAACGTGCCGGACCGCGGAGGGGCACGTCTGGTTCGGCGTTTTATCTCTGATCTGCGCAAAGACCCTAAGCCGTCAAACGTGGTTCCTCTTTCCGGTAAGGTCGCCTAATGGCGGACGCAAATCGCCCTATCGTGCTCGTTTCGGCCTGTGCACTGGTGGATATTGAAGGGCGGGTGCTGCTTGCCCAACGTCCGGAAGGTAAATCAATGGCGGGGCTTTGGGAGTTTCCTGGTGGAAAAGTCGAGCCCGGCGAGGCGCCGGAGGTTGCTTTGATCAGGGAGTTAAGAGAAGAACTTGAACTAGATGTGACGGCTTCCTGTCTTGCCCCGTTTACTTTTGCCAGCCACACTTACGAGAAATTTCACCTGTTAATGCCACTTTTTGTCTGCCGGAAGTGGCAGGGGATTCCGAGGCCGGTTGAAGGGCAGACCTTGAAATGGGTGCGCCCAGTAAAAATGGGTGACTATCCAATGCCACCGGCAGATGAGCCGTTGGTTGCAATGCTGAGGGACTTTCTGTGACGACAAGGCTTTGAGATTGAGAGTGCTGGAGCGTTCTGGCCTTCACAAGTTTTGTCAGCGCTTTGGACTATCTGGTCCGGGCACTTTCTCGCCCGCACTGATCTCTTGCGTTTTCAAAGCGTCTGCCAGCCGCATGGCCGCGGTGCCTGGGCGCATGGGCTTTTGCTGACTTTCGTGCGGTGCCCAGCCTGTGGCGTAGAGAATTTCGAACGTTGCGCGAATGCGCCCATCTGGGTCTGCATATTTCTCCTGATAGAGTTGGGCTGCTCGCATCAATGTGGCGCGTTTCAGCGGGCTCTTTCGGCGCTCGGTGATCGCGTTTGTTTCACCCATCGCGCGCAGGTCGCTCATCAGATTGAAAATCGTATCGTAGCGAACAATGATCTGGTCGGCATCGACAACAGGAAGTGCGAAGCCGCTGCGCTGGAGCAAGCCACCTAGATCGCGCACATCTGCGAATGGAGACACACGCGGTGATACACCGCCTTCACATTCCGCTTCTGCCTGCATCAGAACATCGCGCAATTCGTGGAGGGTTTCGCCGCCAAAAAGAGCGGTGAGGAAAAGGCCGTCGGGCTTAAGGGCCTGCCTCACCTGCAGCAGAGCGCCTGGCAGATCGTTCACCCAGTGTAGGGATAGGGCACTGGTAACGAGATCAAGAGAGCTTGGCCCAATGGGGAGAAATTCCTCGTCAGCCACAATGTGCGGCCAGGGTGCTTGGCGCGCCATCAATGGGGATATGTCGGCAGAGATCACTGTCTCCACACCGGCTGGTCCAAGAATGTCTCGGGCAAGCAGGCCATCGTGGCAGCCAAGGTCGAGGGCTGTCTTTAAAGTTCGGTTGGTCGTTTGTAGTCGCCCACCAATTTCTTTTGCAGCCCGGCGGACAAGAAAGTCCGCAGCTGAAAAGCCTCCTGCTGCCCGTGTACGATGGCGGGCGACGAGTTGGCGATCAAATGGGGTAACGGTAGAAGTCATAATGCGCACTATGGCAATCTGTGCTGCACGCGCAAGTTGCTTTCGCGCACCGGTCTTCTCAGCCTATCCTTTGCCTATGGCAATATTTGGACCGCAGAAGGCACTTTCCGGTCGTACCGCTCGCGAGGCAATGCGATGGACGGCTAATCTTCTGTTGCCTCCACGGTGCGTGTCCTGCTCTGCTCCTCTTTGGGGAGAAACGCAGGTTTGCGCCACCTGTTGGAAGGGCCTTGTCCTTATTGAGGCGCCTCTTTGTGAGGTGAGTGGTATTCCGTTTCCTTTTGACCCAGGACCTGGGGCGCTCAGCGCGGAGGTCCTGGTTCATAGACCTGCCTATGGGCGCGCGCGGGCGGCACTTCAATATGATCAGGCCAGTGGTCGGCTTGTATCTCGGTTGAAATATGGGGATCGTCTGGAAACAGTCCCTTTGTTCGCAAAATGGATGGTCCGGGCGGGGCATGAGTTGCTTGCATGCACCGACCTTATTGTGCCCGTACCTTTGCACCGGGCGCGGCTTTTTCAGCGGCGCTTTAACCAATCTGCAGAAATGGCCCGTGCCATTTCACAACTATCCGGCGTGCCCTGTGCTCCCGAATTGTTGATCCGAACACGGGCGACACGGGCGCAGGTGGGGCTTTCAGCGTCTGCCAGACGACGCAATGTGTCGGGCGCCTTTGCGCTAACGCCGGGAAAAGGGGAGAAAGTAGAGGGAAAACGCCTATTGTTGGTGGATGATGTGCTCACAACTGGGGCGACTGTTGAAGCCTGCGCAAAGTGTTTGGCGGCTGAAGGTGCCTTGAGTGTGGATGTTCTGACACTCGCTCGGGTTGTTCCGCGTGACCAAGCCCCTATATGATCCCGCGCAATCTGGAGTACTTTGCATTTGATCTGAATCGAAAGATGCTGCCTCTCGCTTTTGGCTCGACCGCACCTTTCGATAAGATGTCTCTCTGATTAAATGCAAAGGGCCCTAAAAGACCGCCCAGGAGCGACCCGATGGCTAATGTAACAATATACACAACGATGATGTGCCCTTACTGCCATCAGGCCAAGAAGCTGCTTTCGAAAAAAGGCGCTAGTTTTAAGGAGGTTGATGTTGGCATGGACCCGGATCTGCGCCAGGAAATGATGTCTCGCTCAGGCGGTGGCTACACAGTTCCGCAAATTTTCATTGGCGACACCCATGTGGGTGGATGCGATGATCTCTATGCGCTGGATTCCAGTGGTGCGCTTGACCCTATCCTTGCCGGTTGATCGGTGGCGGGCCTGAGAGACAAATTTATTGCCGCCTGCGTGCAGATGCGAACGGGCGTTGATATTGATCGCAATATTGAAGATGCCAGTGCGCTCATTCGTGAGGCAGCGGATGGCGGCGCGCGATTTATTGCGACGCCTGAAACAACGGCTCTGATGGAGCTTGGGGCCAAACGGCTGTTTGCCAATATCGTTGCTGAAGAAGAGGACCGGGCGCTCAAAGCCTTTCAGGACCTCGCCTCAGAGCTTGGTGTCCATCTTCTGATTGGGTCACTTGCAGTCAAGGTGGCAAGCGATAAAGCTGCGAACAGGTCTTTTCTTCTCTCGCCTGAGGGCGAGATTGCCGCGCGCTATGACAAGATCCACATGTTCGATGTGGATCTGGGGAATGGCGAGGCGTACCGCGAGTCTAAGAACTACCAAGCGGGAGAGATGTCGGTTCTCGCGGACCTGCCGCTACTTGGTTTGGGGGGCAAGTTGGGCATGACGGTCTGTTATGATCTGCGTTTCCCGCATCTTTATCGGCAGCTCGCCCAAGGAGGTGCCGGATATTTGACGGTCCCTTCCGCATTCACCAAGCCCACCGGAGAGGCGCATTGGCATGTGCTATTGCGCGCGCGGGCGATTGAAGCGGGGTGCTTTGTTTTTGCCCCGGCTCAGGGCGGAACCCATGAAAATGGTCGGGAGACCTTTGGTCATTCGCTGATCATCGATCCCTGGGGCGACATTCTGGCGGAAGCGGGGACCGACCCTTGTGTGATTCTCGCTGAGATTGATCCGGCAAAGATTGAGGACGCTCGAGACCGAATTCCTAGTCTGACCCATGATCGTGCTATTATCGCATCAGATACACCGACTGATGTGTGAGAGATGATCAAGTATCGCCTTATCTGTGAGCAGAATCACGAGTTTGACGGCTGGTTTGCCGGGTCGGACGCGTTTGACTTGCAGGTTGGCGCAGGTGAAGTCGCTTGTCCCTATTGTGAAACCACGAAGGTCCAGAAAGCGCTGATGTCGCCGTCTGTTGTGACCTCAAAACGCAAAAAGAGTGGCGGCACCTCCCCCACGGAGGCAGTTGAAGAAGTTCAGATGTTCATGAGCAAGGTGCGTGAACATGTTGAAACGAACTTTGACTATGTAGGCGATCAGTTTGCCGATGAAGCGCGCCGCATTCACTATGGCGAAGCTGATGAGCGCGAGATATATGGCGAAGCAACGCTGGATGAGGCCAAAGACCTGATCGATGAAGGCGTGTCGGTTGCACCGCTTCCCGGTGAAGACAAGAGCAAGGCCAACTGAGAGTGCAATCTGGTTCCTATTTCCGCCAACAGCTTCGACGTTTCACATAGGTGTCACCCCGGCCTTGAGCCGGGATCCATACTGAATTGAGGAGCCCTATGGACCCCGGATCAAGTCCGGGGCGACAATTCGGTGGGTATCACGCCCCTTGCGTAAAGACCGGCCAGCTCTCAGTGATCTTCCCGCCATCAAACACTTGAATGTCGCCAAACTGCAGAAAGACGAACTCGCTTTGCGTTGGGCGCAGAACGACCGTGTCATTTGGCGCAAGGTTGATCAGGTCTGATCCGTTCAGCATTTCCTGATTGCTCGACCTGCCGAATACGCCATTGGTTCGAAGGCCGGGCGGTGAGACCGGCTCTGCCAGCCAATTGCCGCCATAGATGAAGAAGGTCTGGGCCGTATTGCGATCCCAGAAGCGGGTGGGGCTTGTAAGAGCTTCGAGCCCTGGAATGTCTGTCCGGTCCGCTGTCTTCACAACCGGTGTTGTGATGAAGCTCGCTGGCACATGGTCTGCGAGTGTGGAGACATCGAAATGGGTTGGTTTTACAAGTGCTGAGCCGACAGCCACTTCATTGGCGTGAATAGTCTCCATGTGCAGCTGGTAGGTCGGGCTGCCGGCAGTGTTGAGGGTCAGCTCGTCGGGCTTCCAGTTCTCCCCATAGTGCTTAGCTGCCGCATCAACAAAGGCTTTGTAGATGTCCATGGAGGTTTCGATGGCGCCCGCCTGCCAGCCCATAATGTCTGGCACAGAGGCAAGATGCGGGTCATAGCCCATAAAGCCGGAAAAGGTGAGCAGCGGATCCGCGTCAATGGTTTCCAGCAGGGGTTTCAAAACTGCGGGGTCGGTAAACCCACCGCGATGAAGACCGACATCGAGCTCCAGGTTGAGCCGCATTTTTTGCCCGCGGGCATTTGCCAGTTCCTGATATTCCGCGAGCCGTTCTGGCGTGTCGATGAGCCATTGCAATTGCGTTGCCGGATCAAAGGACGTTGGCCCCAGCTCGTCATAGAAGCGTGCTGCGGCGGCAACTGGCATGGGTTTACCCAAAAGCACGTCCGCTCGCGGTTCTTCCTCGGCGACCAGATTGATGAAAGGCTGATGAAACAGCATCAACCTGTTCGTGTCAGCGGCGGCCATGACATGGCGAATGAGTGGCAATGAGGGCAAAGATTTTGCGACAATCCGGTATCCCATTCCCGGTCGCAGGTGGGATTTCATCACTTCGATGTTTTGGTGAAGCCGGGCAAGGTCAACCACCAGAGTGGGGCGCGCCAGGCCTTTCTCTGTGACCGCGCTCCCAAGCATTTTGAAATAGGGCTCAACCGGCCCGCCTTCTTTGGCCGGGCGGGAAAGAGCCAGCAGACCAAGTGTGGTGAGGCCACCGCCGCCCAGTATGAGCGAACGTCTGCTCAAACTATTGAAGCGAGATTTCAGCTGATTGAGGAGATCACGCAATGCCCAACACCTCCCTCAAATGGTCATTCAGGAAGGTGCCTTCAGGATCCATTTCCTGGCGCACGCGCAGGAAATCATTCCAGTTCGGATAGAGCGCGGCGAAGTCGGGCGCTTTAAGTGTGTGCAGTTTGCCCCAATGCGGACGACCGCCATGTTTTTGCAGGATCGGTTCCACCGCTGAGAAGAGCGGCTTATAGTCTTCTTCGTAATATCTGTGGATCGCAATGGAGCAGCTCTCACGCCCCTGGAAGGGCGAGAGCCAGATATCGTCGGACTTCACATATCGAAATTCCCACGGGAAGAAGAGGTCAATATTCTCACCTTCAACCAAGGTGCGAATCTCTTTTAAAGCGTCGAGCGCGTTTTCCCGCGGCAGATGGTATTCCATCTCGTTGAAGCGCACATTGCGAGCGCTTGGGTACACCTTCCAGGACGTATCGACGAAAGTTTCGTCGGGCAGGTCTTCAAGGGCGGACCGAATAAAATATTCCCGAAGCGAGGGCGACCAGCTGAGATAGTCCGCCAGTGCTTTCAGGGTCATGATGCCATCATTGTCTTCGGCGGTTGAAGGTGCCAGAGGCTCGTCTGTCTCATTGTGGCTGATCCCCATGCACATGGAGGAGAAGGGGATGTAGTAGAACTCAAAATTCCGGTTCTCAGCCGCAAATGTATCTGCCTGTTCCATCATCTCATCGAATGGCACAACCCAGGTGCGCTTGTTGATGCGGTGGGGTGTTCGGTTCTGCAGGCGGATTTTTGTCATGATGCCGAGCGATCCGAGAGAGACGCGGGCTGCCTGAAAGAGGTCGGGCTTATTGTCTTTGTCACACCAGACGGTGTCGCCTGAGGCGGTTACGAGTTCGAGACCCGTCACATAGCTTGAGAGTGAGCCAAAATTTTCGCCTGTCCCGTGGGTTGAAGTTGAGATGGAGCCCGCAAGTGTTTGGCGATTAATGTCGGGCATGTTGATGAGCGCCTGGCCTTTTTCCTCCAGAGGCGCGCCGAGGTCGCCCAGCTTGCTGCCAGCGCCGATTGTTGCTTCCATCGTCTCACTGTTCGTTTCCAAGACACCGCTTAAGCGGTCGAGGGACATGATGGTGCCGTCCGTGGGGACGAGAGCTGTGAAGGAATGGCCCGTTCCAACGGGCCTTATGGGCTTTGGACTGGACGCGATGAAGTCGGCGACTTCAGCCGCATCGGTCGGCGCGAGCCTTGCTTCGGGAAGGCTGCTTTGGCCGCCCGACCAGTTTTGCCACTTGATCCGTCGGCCTGGCGTTTCTGCGAAAGCGGAGAAGGGTTTTCCCGTTGCTAGTGCGGCGAGGGCGGCCCCTTGCATCATCATTTCACGTCGACTGAGGCTCATTTGTCTTCCCCGTTTTCATTTCTGGCCATGAAGGCAATCAGGTTTTCAAAATCATCCATGCCGCAATCAGGACAAGCGCCAAGCGGCGGCATGCCCTCAAATCCATTGAGGGTGCTTTGCAGAAGACCCTCTGTACCGCGTGTCTCGATCCGCGGCGTCCACGCTCTCACATCACCGGAGAGTGGCGCGCCGTTCTCTGGATCGGCATGACAGGCCTGACAGGCACGTTCGTATTTTTCCGCAAGAACGGGGTCGCTTGGCACCCGTGTTTCTGCCGCAGCGATGATTGCCGCCCGTTCTTCAGCGGTTTGGGGTTCCTCACCGCAGGCGGCAATGCCTATGGCGGTTGTGAGAAGCAGCGTTTTTGCGCCCAAGATGACCGGTTTCATTTCGTGTTCCCTATGTGCAGCGATCTGCGGCCAGCACATATGAGCCCATCCGCGGAGAAGGGTCAATAAAATAATAGTTATAACTATTATTTCGAAGTGGAGATGATTTGCTGCCAATAGGCGGTGATCGCGGTCGTGGCTTCTTTGAGCACCGTTTCGGATGCGAGCTCTTGTTCCTCCATCGCCATTTCGATGGCGGCATATCCGATGTCCACCGTCAGGCGCGCTTTGATCCAGAGCTCATGTTTCGGGATGTTGGGCAAGAGTGTGCTCAAATGTTCGACCCATTCGTCGGTCACCTGGTGGTGAGAAGCTAGCCGGACCTGCTGCAAAGTTGGAACCGCGCGAAGGGCGCGCATGATCGAAAGGCCACCGGGGTGTTGTTCGGTCACCCGGAGTGTTTCCATCAGATTTTCGTAGGTTCCGTCAATTTGGGCTTCAATACGATCGCCTGCGTCTGTCAGGAACCGTTCGAAGACCTGGTTTTGCTCTTGCATCAACCGATCGCCGAGGGCGCGCAGAACCGCATATTTGTTTGGGAAGTAGCGATAGAGGGTGGGCGGGGTAACGTCTGCTTTTTCGGCGATCAGGTTGGTGGAGATGCGCTCTACCCCTTCCTCCTCCAACAATCGTGCGGTGACGTCCAGAACGCGCTCATAGGTCTCAATTGCGCGTTTCTGGCGCGGTTTGTTCTTCGGCTCCAGGTCGATGTTTGGGTCGGTCATGGGGTGGGCTTTGGTTTGGTTGCCACCATCATATAGTTGACACCCATGTCGGTTGAAAGCGACCAGCGGTCAGACAGGGGATTGTACGTGACCCCGGTTTCTTCGGTGACTTCGAGACCTGTGCGCTCAATGCTTTTGAAAAGTTCGGCGGGGGTGATGAACTTGTTCCAGTCATGGGTTCCCCTTGGAAGCCAGCGCAGGATGTATTCTGCCCCCACAATTGCCAGGCCGAAGGCCTTCAGAGACCGGTTGAGGGTTGCGCAAAACAGGATGCCGCCGGGTTTCAGCAACTGAGCGCAGGACACGAGGAACTCATCCCGGTCCGCGACATGCTCTATCACTTCCATGTTCAAAATGACGTCAAATTGGGCACCGCTTGCTGCCAGGTCCTCGGCAGTGGTCACTCGGTAGTCAATATCGAGACCTTGTTCAGCGGCATGGACGCTGGCGGTTTTGATGTTTGCTTCGCCTGCATCTGCGCCAATCACGCTGGCACCGAGGCGGGTCATGGGTTCGCTCAAGAGACCGCCGCCGCAGCCAATGTCCAGCAGGGCGAGCCCCCCGAATGGTGCGGTTTTTGCAGAATCCAGCCCAAAGTGATCGACGACCCGTTTTCTTACGAAAGCCAGGCGTGTCGGGTTGAATTTGTGCAGCGGGGCGAATTTACCCTTCGGGTCCCACCATTCTGCCGCCATGGTAGAAAAACGGGCGATTTCGTCCTTATCGACGCTTGATTTTGGGCTCTGAGCAACGTCAATCACTTGAACGCTCCTTCTGCAGGCTGGTGTTGCAGCCAATGTTGCGGATGGGGGGGCATCCGAGTATGTATGGCCCCGCAAAAGCGGATGGGTTGATGAGGGCCTTGCCTCAGAAGCACGCCGCTTTTGTTTATGTATATGTGCATGGCCTCGTCGCGCGGTCTAGTTTACCGCGCCAGTTTACCGGGTATGGGCCACTTGCGTGAAGGTTAGAGATGATGGCCCGACTGGTCATGAAATTTGGTGGTACCTCTGTTGCTGATCTGGATCGGATCCGTAATGTGGCGACCCATGTGAAACGCGAAGTTGAGGCGGGCCATCAGGTTGCGGTCGTTGTATCGGCTATGGCCGGGACCACAAATCAGCTGGTCACATGGACCAAAGAGGTTGCCGCCTTACATGACGCGCGGGAATATGACGCAGTTGTTTCTGCCGGTGAGCAGATCTCGGTGGGGCTCCTGGCGATTGCCCTTCAGGAGCTGGGGGTATCAGCGCGCTCCTGGCTTGGCTGGCAGATCCCGATCTTGACAGACGATGCCCATGGCGCGGCGCGAATTGCCGATATTGACGCAGCTAAGCTTGGCCAACGCATCGATCAGGGGCAGGTCGCTGTGATTGCCGGGTTCCAGGGTATTAGTCCCGACGGACGCATAGCGACCCTTGGGCGCGGTGGGTCGGACACGAGCGCTGTTGCAGTGGCTGCGGCGCTCAATGCAGAGCGGTGTGACATCTACACGGACGTGGATGGGGTTTACACAACGGACCCGCGTATTGTGTCGAAAGCTCAGAAACTCGACAAAATCAGTTATGAAGAGATGCTCGAAATGGCATCGCTTGGTGCCAAAGTTCTCCAGACCCGATCTGTAGAATTGGCAATGGTGCACAATGTGCGTCTTCAGGTTCGCTCAAGTTTTGATGCACCTGATTCACCTCAAGGAACTGGAAGCGGATCGTCTTATGTTGGTCCGGGGACACTTGTCTGTGGCGAGGAAGAAATCGTGGAACAAGAAGTCGTAAGTGGCATTGCCTATACCAAAGACGAAGCCAAGATCACCTTGATCAAGGTGGCTGACCAACCTGGTGTAGCGGCGCGCATCTTTGGTCCACTGGCGGACGCTGCCATCAATGTTGATATGATCGTGCAGAATGTTTCAGAAGATGGCGAGCGGACCGATTTGACGTTCACCGTGCCCGTGGCGGACCTGGAGCGGGCTGTCTCTGTTATTGAGGCAGCGTGCGACACAATCGGTTATGAGCAAATTCTAAGTGATACGGACGTAGTCAAAGTATCGGTCATTGGGATTGGCATGCGGTCGCATGCAGGTGTTGCTCAAAAAATGTTTCAGACGCTTGCGGACAAGGGCATCAATCTCCAGGTGATTTCCACTTCCGAAATCAAGGTGAGTGTTCTGATTTCGGCGGAATATACAGAGCTTGCAGTGCGGGCTCTCCATTCGGCCTATGGTCTTGACGACGAAGCTGCTGCATAAAACGACACGTTAAATAAGAAAGACAAGATGTCGGTTACGAAGGCGCATAACAATGCAGCCCGTTTTACGGGTGTGCGGCTGTTCTCCCGAGAGGCGAACTGATGCCCGGGACGCCAGGCCCACGCGTTCTCCTGCGCCGTTTGCGTGAAGCAATGGCGGAGGTGAGCGAGTCTCAAGCGCGCCTTGATCAGGTGGCACACCTGATCGCTCAGAACATGGTCGCCGAAGTGTGTTCGATCTATTTGATGCAACAGGGTGCCGAGCTTGAACTCTATGCGACAGAAGGCCTGAAACCCTCTGCGGTTCACAAAACCCGTTTGAAAGTCGGCACCGGCCTCGTTGGCGACATTGCGGCGCACGCACGGCCCCTCAATCTCTCGGACGCACAAGCGCATCCAAACTTTGCCTATCGGCCAGAGACGGGCGAAGAGATTTACAAATCCCTCATGGGGGTTCCGATCCTTCGGTCCGGACGGGTTGCTGGTGTGCTGGTGGTTCAAAACCGGACCATGCGCCATTATTCGGAAGAGGAAGTTGAAGCGCTTGAAACCATCGCGATGGTTTTAGCGGAACTTGCGGCGGCTTCTGATCTGATTGCCTTTGATGATGATGGTCAGGACGCGGCGTCCCAGCAGCCGCATTATCTCGAAGGCACCGCTCTCTCTAGCGGTCTTGCTCTTGGCCATGCCGTGCTCCATGAGCCGCGTGTCCATGTAACGCGATTGATCGCGGAGAATGTGGAAGTCGAGTCAGAGAGGCTTGAAAAAGCCGTCTATGAGTTGCGGTCCTCTATTGACAAGATGCTGACCACCTCAGATCTCAGTCATGCTGGCGAGCACCGTGAAGTGCTTCAGGCCTACCGCATGTTCGCGAATGATCGGGGTTGGCTGAAACGCATGCTGGAGGCGGTGAAGACCGGCCTCACGGCAGAGGCAGCCGTTGAGCGCGTACAAAACGATACGCGGGCGCGGATGATGCGTCAGACAGATCCCTATTTGCGGGACCGGCTGCACGACCTGGATGATCTTGCGAACCGTCTTCTGCGTCACCTGACCGGTGTGGCTCTTTCTTCTGCCAGCGGTGATCTTCCTGAAGATGCGATCATCATTGCGCGCAATATGGGCCCGGCAGAACTGCTTGATTATGACAAGGATCGGTTGCGCGGCCTGGTTCTCGAAGAAGGTTCGGCGAATGCGCATGTGGCCATTGTGGCGCGTGCACTTGGCATTGCGGCCATCGGTCGGGCGCAGGGTATTCCCGGTCGGGTTGAGGATGGCGATGCCGTCATTGTTGATGGCGATACGGGCGAGCTTTATGTTCGGCCGAGCCAGGACATTGTTGATGCCTATTCTGAGAAAGCGCGTTTCCGCGCGCGGCGCCAGGCACAATATAAGGCCATTCGCCATGAGCCATCGATCACGCTGGATGGTGTGAAGGTAGCACTCAATGTGAATGCCGGTCTGATGGTTGACCTTCCGCATTTGGAAGAAAGTGGAGCAGACGGGATCGGACTCTTCCGTACTGAGCTTCAGTTCATGATTGCCTCAAAGCTTCCCAGCCAACGTGAGCAGGTGGAGCTCTATAGTGATGTGATGGAGAGCGCTGGCGATCTGCCGGTCGTTTTTCGGACGCTGGATATTGGCGGCGACAAGATGCTTCCCTACATGCAGCAGGCGGAAGAGGAGAACCCGGCGCTAGGGTGGCGTGCTATCCGTATCGCGCTCGATCGCCCGGCGCTTTTGCGACACCAGGTCAGAGCCTTGCTTTCGGCGGCTGTCGGACGCGACTTACGGCTCATGTTCCCGATGGTCGCTGACGTCTCTGAATATGAGCGAGCAAGGGCACTGGTGGACAAAGAGTTGGCGCATCTTGATCGGCATGGTCGGGAGAAACCTCACTCTGTCGCCGTCGGAACCATGTTGGAAGTTCCCGCTCTGTTCTGGCAGATGGAGGCTTTGCTTCCCAAAGTGGATTTCGTGTCCATTGGCAGCAACGACCTGATCCAGTTTCTATTTGCCAGTGATCGCGGGAATCCTCGGGTTGCGAACCGCTATGACCTTCTGAGCCCCGCGGCGCTCAATTTCCTACGTCAGGTGGTGCTGATCTGCGCCCGCCATGAGGTTCCGTTGTCGCTTTGCGGTGAAATGGCCGGGAATCCACTTGAGGCGATGGCGCTTTTGGGGCTTGGCCTTCGAACCATTTCCATGTCTCCGGCGGCGATAGGCCCGGTGAAGATGATGGTTCGCTCTCTCAAGGTGGCAGACCTTGAAAGGTTCATGGAAGGTCTCTACAGCCTTCCCGATGCGAGTGTCAGAGATGCCCTTCGTGACTATGCTGAGATCCAAGGAATTGCAATTTAAGAAGAATTTGCCGTATGCAGAGCAACTCTTTATTTGCAGGGCCTCACATCTTTTGATTTATTTAACCATCAGATAGGCACAATTGGGGATTAGTATTGTGCTGCGTCATTATTCTGACGAGATGCTGATGCATATGATGGCTCCGGATGAGGGGAATTCAGGTTCAGATGGCCTAAGAATGGCTGTTTTCCTGGGTTTTCTATTGACCCTGCTTCGCGAAATGAGCGCGGGTCTCATCCAGACTAGGAAATAACGGATTGGGCGGTACGTACCGCCTAGAAGAGACCAGAAACCCGCAGCAGACTGTGAGACCGGGAAGGCCGATGAATTCGGAAACTGAAAAGACGAATGTGACGAAGTTTTCCGCTGCCGCTGAAGGTGGCGAGGAAAGTCGACGTATTCACCTGCGTGATATCACAGCGGACACGCCCCTAGATGGTGAAGAGGCCGGGGCTGTGCTGAGAAAAGCGCGGCTAAAGACTGGCGAAGATCTCAAATCGGTTTCCGATAAACTCCGCATCCGTCGACCTTATCTGGAAGCTCTCGAGGAAGGTCGCCACGATGATCTGCCTGGCCGGGCCTATGCCATCGGTTTTGTGCGCACCTATGCGGTTTATCTTGGGCTGGATGCAGCTGAACTGGTCACTCTCTACAAATCTGAGATAGAGACGGAGACTGAGGAAACGAACCTCGGCCAACATGCCTATCAGGAAGTCCGCCAGGATGCGCGGCTTCCCAGAGGCTCTCTGTTCATTCTAGCAATTCTTCTCGGTGCAGGCGTCTATGGTGCCTGGCTCTTGTCTGTTTCTGCGGACCGGATGGTGACGGAGCGGGTTCCCCCTGTACCTGAGCGTCTCGGCCTTGCCTCGACCACTGTTGCTCAACCCTCAGTGGTTGAACCGGATGTTGCGCGTGCAGAACCCGTAACCAGTCTCGCGGGCGATAGCGCCTCAGCGGCAGGCAGCATGCGTGATGTACCAACCGTCAGCCAGCCAATTGTTGATGCTCCTCTTGTTGAGCCAGCAGCGGTTGCACCAATTGTGGCGGAAACTCCAGCAGCTGCCGCTGCTGTTGAAGCGCCTGCCAACGAGATTGATGTTGCGGCATTGACGCCGACCACACCAGCGAGCGAAGAGCCATCGGTGGTGATTGCTGATGATCTGGCGCTCGCCGTCGGTGGGGCCCGGGTTTATGGCCTTGAGAATGAAGGCGCGCGGGTGACCGTTCGCGCTCTGAAGCCGGCCTGGCTTCGCATTGAAGCGGGCGATGGTTCCGTTCTCCTCAATCAGACATTGACTGAAGGCGAAATGTACCGGGCACCGGTAGATGCAGGCGCTATTTTAGTTGCACGGGATGCAGGGGCTTTTGAGGTTTTTGTTGATGGTGCGCTTCTGGGGGCCGCTGGCCCGTCTGGCCTGGTTCTGACTGGAAAGTCGCTTAATCCAGACGATTTGCTGCGTCGCTAGATTCTATTCATTTGCGAATTGCTGTCGCAGGTCGTGATTGGACGCGCTTCCGTGCTGGGGTTTGGGGGCTTTTTTTGCCGCGTTTTTGGCCCAGGCATTTTGGGAAAACCGCCAAAATCTAATTTGGCACTTTTCCTGAAAACCGCTCCGGCATTTGCTATAGAAGCACAGCCCCTCTTTTCAGGTGAAATGGCAGACTGACATGAGTATTCGTCCTTGGCGTGATATTGAACGGCGGAAATGCCGTCAGATCCATGTCGGTTCTGTTCCGATCGGGGGCGACGCGCCGATCGCTGTTCAATCGATGACGAATACACCTACATCTGATGCGGGTGCTACCATTGACCAGATCCGTCAGCTTGAAGAGGCAGGCGCTGACATTGTGCGTGTCTCCTGTCCTGACGAGCCGTCGACAGTTGCACTGAAGGAAATCGTCCGCGAGGCCAAAGTGCCGATTGTTGCGGACATTCATTTCCACTACAAACGGGCGTTAGAAGCGGCGGAAGCAGGAGCTGCCTGTCTTCGGATCAATCCCGGTAATATCGGTTCGGCAGAGCGGGTGCGGGAAGTGGTTCAGGCCGCGAAAGACCATGGGTGTTCCATTCGCATTGGCGTGAATGCGGGCTCCCTTGAGCGCCATCTGCTCGAAAAGTATGGCGAGCCCTGCCCGGATGCGATGGTTGAAAGCGCGTTGGAGCATGTTCGGCTGCTCGAAGAGAATGATTTCCACGAATATAAAATCAGCGTCAAAGCCTCAGATGTCTTTATGACTGTCGCTGCTTATCAAGGATTGGCGGACGCTGTCGATTGTCCTCTTCATCTCGGAATTACTGAAGCGGGGGGGCTGACGAGCGGGACAGTGAAGTCCGCTATCGGCATGGGCTCGCTTTTGTGGGCGGGGATTGGCGATACGATCCGCGTGTCTCTGTCGGCGGACCCTGTTGAAGAAATCAAAGCTGGTTTTGAAATCCTGAAGTCGCTTAATCTGCGGCACCGAGGTGTGACCATCATTTCCTGTCCGTCTTGTGCACGCCAAGGCTTCAATGTGATTGAGACTGTCTCCATTCTTGAAGAGCGGCTGGCCCATATTTCGACCTCCATGTCCCTCTCTGTGATTGGCTGCGTTGTAAACGGGCCGGGTGAAGCCTCCCAAACAGATATTGGATTTACGGGCGGTGGCGCTGGTTCCGGCATGGTGTATCTGCGGGGCCTTCCAGATCACAAGATGGCCAATGACAAGATGGTTGATCACTTGGTCGAGCTTGTTGAAGAGAAAGCGGCAGAGATAGAGGAAGCGCGCGCAGCGGAAGAGGCTGCGAAAGAAAGTGCGCCAGCTGTGCTGGCTGGGGATTAGCTGGGACCAACTCTCCCTTTGATTTCCTCATCTTCCTGCACCGGCTGCCACTTCCATGATTCCTCACGAAAAACTCGCAAAAGTCCTCGAACGTTTTGACGCTGTTCAGGCGGAGATGAACGCAGACGTCTCGCCGGACCGTTTTGTTGCTCTTTCAAAGGAGTTTTCTGAGTTGCAGCCGGTTGCAGAGGCGGCGCGCGGTCTCGATGAAGCGCGCCGGGCAGAGCTGGATGCGAAAGAGATGCTTGGCGATCCAGAAATGGCGGAGATGGCGCGGGAAGAGCTGGATGCTCTTGCGAAGACGTTGCCCAAGCTTGAACAGCAAATGCAAATCCTCTTGCTTCCGAAAGATGCCGCAGATGAACTCAATGTCATTCTTGAGGTGCGTGCGGGAACTGGTGGTGATGAGGCTGCGCTTTTCGCTGGCAATCTCTACCGCATGTATGAGCGCTATGCGCAATCCCAGGGCTGGAAAGTGGAGCCCGTGTCAATTTCTGCCGGCGATGTTGGGGGCTTTAAGGAAATCACGGCGTCGATCAGTGGCAAGGGTGTCTTTGCAAAACTTAAGTTCGAATCCGGTGTGCACCGGGTTCAGCGGGTCCCGACGACGGAGTCCGGCGGGCGTATTCACACGTCCGCAGCAACGGTGGCTGTCCTGCCTGAGCCTGAAGAAGTCGATATTGAGATTGAAGATAAAGACATTCGCATCGACGTGTTCCGCGCAAGCGGTGCGGGTGGTCAGCACGTGAACACAACGGACAGTGCGGTGCGGATTACGCATATCCCGACCGGTCTTGTGGTGCAGCAGCAGGATGAGAAATCGCAGCACAAGAATAAGGCGAAAGCGCTTAAGATTTTGCGGGCGCGCCTCTATGACGCGGAACGGGAACGGGCCGCGAAAGAACGCGCAGATGACCGGAAGGGTCAGGTAGGCTCTGGTGATCGGTCCGAGCGCATTCGGACGTATAATTTTCCGCAAGGTCGGGTGACAGACCACCGGATTAATTTGACGCTGCATAAGCTTGATAAAATTATCGAAGGCGATGGTGTCGCTGAGTTGATTGATGCGCTTATTGCAGAAGACCAGGCAGCGCGCCTTGCCGCGCTTGGAGAAGAGAGTGACGCGTGAGTGCTTCCGCGCATTCCGATGCTGCGACGCGTGGCGCCGTCTATCTTGATCTCCTTGAGCAGTTTCGTTCTGCCGACATTCCTTCTGCCGAGCTTGATGCACGGCTGCTCATGGCTGCGGCGACGCAGGTCGACGACGTCGCGCTGATTGCTGATCCGGACAAACTGATTGAGGCTCAATATCTTGATGTGTTGGGAGACTTTGCCCGTCGCCGTCTTTCTGGCGAACCTGTGTCGCGCATATTGGGCCGCCGGGAATTTTGGGGTCTGTCTTTTTCGCTCAATAACGCGACGCTGGACCCGCGTCCGGACAGCGAGACTTTAGTTGAGGCGGTGCTTGCTCACGTGGCAGACCGAGACGCCCCTCTTCAGATACTTGATTTGGGGACTGGGACAGGGTGTTTGCTGTTGGCTTTGCTCTCCGAATTGCCAAATGCGCGCGGCCGCGGCGTTGATTGTTCCGCTGAAGCAATTGATGCGGCGCAGGACAATGCGGCGCAGCATGGTCTTGCCGATCATGTAACCTTCAGTGTTGGCAATTGGGGCGAGGGACTTGACGGACCATATGATCTCCTCATTTCTAACCCACCCTATATTCCGACGGCCGACATCGATGGG
>NZQM01000149.1 GCA_002695905.1 Parvibaculum sp. | reverse complement strand
CTCTTAATCACTAGGTCGTAGGTTCGAATCCTACACGGCCCACCAGAGAAAACCCTTTAATTTCAATTCACTAGATGGATGTTCCGGAAAGAACAGGGCGGGAACGTTGGACATTTTCCCCTGTCCAACGTTGGACTTTTTGCTCATTTGTTCTCTTCGGTGGTCTCAATGCGCCACCACTTTTCGGCCGGCCGCCCGCCTTCGTATCTCAGACCTTCAGTGAGAACATAGGTGGTGTTGCGGTTGACCTCCTCCATTGTTCGGACGCTACCCAAAAGACTTTTGCGGGGCGCTAGGTCGGGGTGAATATCTCCCTTCACAATCATTGGGGCATCCCCTGGCACCTTCCACTCTTCGGCTTCAGCTTCTGCTGCGGAGAGAGTTGCGCCGGATATTGGCGTGCGGCGTTCTGCTGCTTTCCAATCTTCCAATCTCATCATTTCCGCCGTGGCGGTGAGGGGCTTTCTGTCAGGGCTTTTGTAAAAGTCATAGTCGCCGGTCATCGGCTGGACCGTCTCAAATCGGATGAAACGGGATTTGGCTGTCCGGGCGGTGAACATGGCCATCTCATTCGGGGTGCCGCCGAGGGGCAGCATCTATTATACGGATCGCGGCAACCAATATTGTTCACACGATTATCAGAAGATCTTCCGCCTGACTGGGTTCAGGGCCTCAATGAGCGGCAAAGGAAATTTCCATGCTAATGCTAATGTCGAGACATTTTTCAAAACAATCAAAGCAGAGCTGATCTGGCGACTGTCCTGGGAAACCCGTAGGCGAACCGAGATGACGATCCTCGAATACATAAACGGCTTCTACAATCCGTGACGCCGCTATTCAGATTTGGGCCGGAAAAGCCCGGTCGCCTTTGAACGGGAGGTGGTTTAAACGAGCACTTGGAACGGTACAAAAGCGTGACAGGTCCTGCTCAATTGGCATGTTTTGCTAGACGTAGGCATTTTTGCGGGTCTAGGGTCATGCCAGAGTGAGAGCGATTTCCAAGATTGACGATTGGAAATTCTTCGATGTTTTGAGAATAGCAACCGGCGAGAAGATCAATGGGTGTGTTTTATTGGACATGGCGTCAATGGTTGTCGCAACCGGGGCGGGCTGCATTGGCTGTTTCTGTCTATGCGGCTGTGCTTGCGTTGAGTATGTTGTTTGATGGCATTCGCGTTGGCATATTGGACGACTTGCGCAGTTTTCCAGCATCGTTGCCGGCTGACTTGATTGCAATCGAGTCAGGGAACACAACATTTTCTCTGTCACCATCGAAGTTGCCGCAATTGGCACGGTCACGAGCGGAGAGCGTTCCGGGGGTTTTAAATGCTCCTCCAATTATGTTGCTCCCCTTTATTTTGGAAAGCGATGGCGCAAGCACGCCGGCCATGTTGGTTGCCTTTGATGAGGCGGGGGGGCCGGAAAAGCTGACTGAGGGGCGCGCGCCCACGACGGAGCGTGAGATTGCGCTGGACGCCAATCTGGCAAAACTACGGGGTGTGGACGTAGGTGATTCTGTAACTGTCTGGGACTATCAGTTAACAGTGGTAGGTCTTTCTACCGGGAGTACCTCGCCATTTACCCCTTATGCATTCATTACATATGATCGGCTGCTCGATTTGGTGCTTGATTCTGATCTTCCTTTTGGCACAGGAGAATTCTCGCTTGTCTCAGCTCTATTGATACAGTTGGAAAGTGGCGTTGACCTGACGGCGGTCAGAACACAACTTGAGGCGGCAATGCCGGATGCAGATCTTTTTACGCCTGGTGAGCTAGGGGATGCAGATTCAGATTTTGGAAATCGCCTGCTTGGGCCAGTCTTGTTTTTGATTTCGGGGATAGCCTGGTTGATTGCCTTGTTGACTATGGCAATGCTTCGTTACGCCGATGTCCAGTCGAGTTTGAGGCAGTTTGGCATTCACAAAGCGATCGGCGCCGGACCCTCCTGGTTGGCTCAGACACTGACGGTCGGTGGTCTTTGGATATGTCTTCCAGCATTTCCGCTCGCGCTGGTCCTCGCGGAGATGTTTGCGTGGGTAACAGCTGAATGGAATCCTCTCTATGGTGCTCGTATTCTCGAAGTCGAGGTTATTGTGCGGGGGGCGATTGTTGCGCTGTTAGCCGCGACAGCGGGCGGACTGCTGTCGTTGCGTCGCTTAACGCGCTTGGAACCTGTTATCGTCTTTCAACGGTGATCATATGCTTTATTGGACGATCAAATCGCTTTTTGCAGAACGCGCAAGCGTTGGTGCTGCCGCTGTTGGAATTGCCCTTGCGCTTCTCCTCGCTCTTTATCTCGACGCCGTTTTTCGGGGTGAGGCGGGACAGCTTGTTGCATTCATAGAAAAGACACCTGGAGACGTATGGGTTTTACAAAAAGGCGTTGAAAACCTTCATATGACGCAATCCACTCTCACGGAGAATGCTGTTGTTGCGATTAAGCAGGTAGATGGCGTTGCGAGGGTCACCCGCTATATCTATCGCGCGAGCACTGTGGGTGAACCAGGCATGGAACGCATGGCCTATGTCGTCGGTATTCCCGATGACCCTGTACTGCGAGGCCGGTGGGAAACGGCAACAGGGTGGAGTGTGGCGCAGATGGGGGAAGCCATACTTCCGGAACCTATGTTGCGATCACTCGACCTTGAGGTTGGCGGTACAGTTCGTATTGGCGATCAGAACTATGTAATTGGCGGTGTGTCACGCGGTACTTTCTCGATGGCCAACCCGCTCATTTTTATCAATGAACGAGATGCACGAAAGCAGTTCGAAGTTGGCGATGGGACAAATGTTTTGTTGGTGGAACGGTCACCTGATGTGACACCCGAAATGCTGGCTGCAAGAATAGTAAGTGAGACCGATGATGTCCGGGCCTTGGTGCGGAGTGATCTTGTTGACAACGATTTTCAGCTAGCACTTGAAATGGGTGGTGCGCTCATTGGGATGATGAGCCTTATTGGAACAACAGTTGCTGCGCTCATCATTATATTCACGGCCTATGCATTCATTTCTGACCGAACGGCGGAGCTCGCGGTTGCAAAGGCCCTCGGCGCACCTCGTTGGCAGTTGATCTTGTCCGCTGCGTTGCAAACTGGAGTCGTAGCAGCAATCGGCGCCATTTTGGCTTTCGTGGCCACTGGTCCTATGGATTATGTTTTGACGGCCTGGTTTCCCGATGTGGCCGTCGATTTTTCGAGCTTCGCAGCGTTTCGTCTTGGAGCAGCCACGTTTATTGTTGCTGAACTGGCTTCCATTGTGCCTGCTTACTATGTTTTGCGGGTCGATCCGGCCCTGGTTTTTCGCGCATGAGGTTTTGCAGATGACAAATTCAGGCGACACAATCTTGAGTGCTGAAAACGTGGTGAAAGTTTTTGGTGCTGGCGATACAGCCTTCCGGGCGGTTGATGATGTTTCGTTGGAGATAAAGAGAGGTCAGTTGGTTCTAATAAAGGGACCTTCAGGCTCCGGGAAGACGACGCTCCTGTCTATTTTGGGCGGACTTATGAAGCCCACATCAGGAAGCGTTCATGTATTGGATGAAGAGATTACGACTTTGGGCGAAGCAGATTTGGCGGAGTTGAGGGCGAATAAAATTGGTTTTGTGTTTCAGGCCTACAATCTTCTGTCTGCTTTAAGTGTTGAGCAGAATATTTTATTTCCTGCACGATTGGCGGGGCGCGATTTGGGCGATGCCAAAAAGCGTGTGGCAGCTTTGATCAAGAGACTGCAGCTAGAATCGCGGCGACGGGCAAGACCCGATAAATTGTCCGGTGGAGAGAAGCAACGCGTGGCCCTTGCACGCGCACTAATCAATGATGCTCCGCTGATATTGGCGGATGAACCGACCGGCAATCTGGACTCTCAACGGGGGCTGGAGGTCGCAATGATATTGCACGATATTGCGCGCGAAGATGACAGGGCTGTGGTGATTGTGACCCACGATCCGCGCATAGAAGATATCGCCGACCGCATTCTCTGGCTGGAAGATGGAAAACTGAGAGATCGAAAATCGGAGCAGCATGAATGGACGCGTGATCCCGTTTGCGGAATGCGTGTGGACCGATGGACGGCCGAACTTACATCTGAATATAGGGATACGACATATGCTTTTTGCTCGCGAGGATGTCAGGAAAAATTTAATACGAACCCAGATGAATTTGCTAATCGCGAGCTTTCGGAAAATAGGTTGATTGAGTCGTAAAACATACGGCTATTCACTTCTGATATCCCCTGCATGCGGTGTCCAGGATATCGTTTTGATCAGCTTTCTATGATGCCTTTGCGACTGACGAGACTTACGCCGAGTATTACAATGGCGACGCCTGCGATCTGGAGCCAACTTAAAACCTCTCCATAAAAAAGGATGCCCAATGCGAGGCCGAAAATTGGAACGAGGAAGCTGAACGCATTCGCCTGGCTGAGAGGTGTCTTTTCCAGTACTGAAAACCACGCCCAATAGGCCAATGCCGTTCCGAACAGGCTTAAGGCTATTAGGTCGGAGAGAAAGGAGATTGTCCATTGGATCGAAGTGGGATCTTCAATCGATATTGCGATAAGACCAAGTGGGATACTGCCAATCAGCATTTGCAATCCCATCGCCATGAGCGCGTCCACCTCACCAGCTAAACGCTTGATCAATACATTACTTAGTGTAATGCCGAGCGCAGCCAAAATTATGTAAAACAGGCCAAACGCATAGCTTGCTTGTCCCGCTCCAAAAAATTGCGGTGCGGAGATAACTAAAATTCCCAAAAATCCTAATATCAATCCGATTTTTCCGCTTGTGCTGAGTTGTTCATTGAGGAAAAGCCCAGCAAGTATGGCGGCTAAAAGAGGTTGTGTGCTGGCTATAACTGTGGCTAACCCCGGAGCGACGAATTCTGCGGCATGGAACATTCCAAAAAAACCCATGCTTGTGGCAGTGATGCCAATGATGGTCAGGGTCGTCCAGACCCGGCGGCCTTTTGGAAATGGGCGGCCCAATGCAAATGCCAGGCCCGTAAGTGATAGCCCTGCCAGAAGCGCACGGAGCGTAGCAAAGGTCAGATGGGGAGCGAAATCGATGCCCGTCGTAATGAGCGGAAAGCAGACCGCCCAGAGGAACATCACGATAAGAATTTTGGCGGCAGTCGGCGCGGTCATGAGTTTTTTCTTTTGCTTTCTCAATTCTCATAGTGAGAAATGACACTTGATAATGTTCAGGGGCGGACGAATTACGGATTTGCTGAAAATCCATGTGTGAATGTTATTCACTGCGTCGGGCTGGTTATGGTTGAATGATGAGATATAGATTAAGCTGCGCCCTGAACATTAGAATCTGGATGAAAAAGATGTATTTTGTTTGTAACGCCGAGAGGCTTTTTCCGTCCATTCCTGAGAAACTTACTTCGCCCGTTTTCTGAATTTGGGTAAGTGGCCAGTTTAGGCTGAAGGTCAAGGAAGAATAGGCACATACGCCGGAGTTGTTGCGGTGAATAAAACTGCGAGCATGCTTGATCGGATTTTGTATCGCTCAGACGCAGAGGGGCTGCAGGAGTATGCCCTGTGCGGCAGCGGCAAGACTCTGGTGTTTCTCCATGGTTTGGGGGGCACGGCCAGATATTGGGCATGTCGGCTTTCTGAAGCTCAGCCAAAAGGGCATATGATTTTTCTGGATTTGCTGGGATTCGGGAATTCTCCGCGCCCATTGGGCAACTATACGATCGAGCGACATGTGAGCGCTCTGCACGACACTCTTCAGAAACATGAAAGAATTGTGCTAGTTGGACACTCACTGGGTGCGGCGATTGCGCTCGTTTATGCTGCTCGATATCCCCAGAATATTGAGGCACTTGTTTTAATCAGCTTGCCAGCGTTTCGTTCGGAAAAAGGAGCTTATCAGTGGTTTAGAAGGACACCAAGTGGGTGGCTTCTCACGAATATGGTTGTTGTCGGATTTGGCTGCATTATTACGCGGCGAGTGGTGGGAAAATTTCTGCCCTTTTTCCTGCCGGATTATCCACGTGAAGTCGTAGAGGATGTGGCCAAGCATAACGTCTTTTCTGCAACAACATCTTTGTGGAACGTTTTGTTTAACCACGACATAAGTAAGGACGCAGAAAAACTTTCGGCAGATATTCCCGTTCTCTGTATCCATTCAGAGGATGATGACAGCGCGCCTTATGTCAATGTACAAGATCTATCACGACAGAGTACCAATTGGACACTTCACACCGTAAATGGTGTCGGTCACCATCCTTGGTTGTGGGCAACACAGGCTTGCGTGCAATCGATAGATGAATTTCTGGCGTCGATTGATCATGGCGAGAATGAGAACGCGCCCGCGGGCAGATCTTCTGTTGCTGATCAAAGTTCATAGAGATGGGTCGGCAAATCCAAAAATCCGAAAGGGTTCTTGCGAGTGGTAACACCGTCGCGCGATCCAGATATTTGACCGGCTCTTATGAGATATTTGTTGAGGGCGATGATCTTTATGCATCCATGCTCGATGAAATTTCTCGTGCTCAGCGACACGTTTTTTTGGAAACCTATATTTTCAGAGATGACATCGTCGGACAAATGTTTGTTGCTGCACTTTCCCACGCGGCAGAACGCGGGATTGACGTTGTTCTTCGCGTTGATGCATTTGGTTCATTTGGTGCTATCTCAAATATGACGATCCAAAGTCTCAGGAAGGCGGGCGTCGTTTTTCATTGGAGCTATGTTTGGAATTGGCGTCAGCCGTTTCAGTATAACCGTCGTAACCACCGGAAGGTTCTGTTGATTGATGATCGTGCCGTGTTCCTTGGCGGATATAACATCGGTGATGAGAATTCTACCGCTGTGATGGGTTCTGGGCGGTGGCGCGATACGCACATCCGATTGCCAGGGGCTTTTGTCGAACCAATGCTTGCTATTATTGGCCAGTCAAAAAATGCAAGAAATGTCTGGTGTCCCGATTGGCGAAAAAGCTCGTTTCTTATCCCAAACTATGGCCGAAAGTGTCGCTATCGGCTGCGGTGTGTGCTGCGGCGTGCTATTGATGAGGCACGAGAACGAATTTGGATCACCACTCCTTACTTTGTCGTCGACCGGCACACACGAAAGGCGTTGAAGGCGGCGGCTTGTCGGGGAATTGATGTACGGCTGATGGTTCCGGGAAAAAGTGATGTAGCGTTGGTGCGTTGGGCTGCCCACGTTTCTTATGAGACGCTGTTGCGCAGAAAAGTGAAAATCTATGAATTTCAAGACCGGATATTGCACGCCAAAACGATGCTGATCGATACTGATTGGTCCATGATAGGCTCATCGAACTTCGACTATCGGAGTTTTTATGTGAACGATGAGGTAAATTTTATTTCTGATGAAAGGGAGCTGAATTCTGCTTTTTCGGAGATATTCGAAGACGATATGACCTATGGGGCGATCATTTTAGGTAGCGACTGGATGCAGCGCTCGATATTTTCACGGGCTGCGGAATTCGTCGGCTGGATCACGCGCAAATGGTTGTGACCTGAGACCCATCTTTCCTCCGGGTAATTGGAGAATCTGTGGGTTTGATCTTGGCCCTATGCGGCCTGCTTTTGCAAAGCCATTTTCATGGCGTATTCGATGGGCGTGAGATTGCCCAATGATGAATGTGGTCTGTTGTGGTTATAGTCTTCCCTCCAGTCTGTGATTTGTTGACGTGCCTGGATGAGCGTTGAGAACAGAGTTTCGTTGAGGCACTCATCCCTAAAGCTGCCATTGAAGCTTTCGACGATCCCGTTTTGCATCGGCTTTCCAGGGGCGATGTAGTGCCATTCAACACCCGTTTCCTGGGCTTGATCCGCAAGTTCAGCTCCAGCTCGCAATAAATCCGGTGGATCCGCTTATGGTTCCAGCCAATCGGCAATCTCGGCATTCTCATCGCTTAACTTGCGTTCATAACGATAACACGGCTGGCTGATGGAGAACGTCCTGCAAAGTAAGCGCGATGGCGACCCCATGTCAGTCTCCTTGCTTCCCAATTTTCCAAGCAAGGCGTTTACAAATATAGGGGCACATTATCCTTTAAAAATTGACCATGTAGCGGCAAGGTATCGGTTCGACCAGTGTGACCGGGATAGGATACATAGAGATTTGGGGGGATCGCGATGTTTGAAACATTGACCAATGTGACAATTGGTGAACCTTGGCCGTTAGTTGCAGCCTGGACAGTGGTCATGGGAACAGTTCTATTTCCTCCATTTTATGTATTTTCGGCATTTCGACAGCTGCATAAAAAGACTTCTGCCGATCATATTCGTGACGAAATTCGCATTCCTGGCCCCGCCCCGACGAGGAAGGAAACCATCGAGATTCAGCGGGTGAAAAAACGAGAAGGGTTAAAAAGACATACGAAGCAGATGTTACGGGAAGTACTGAAAATTACGGTGTTGGGCATCGGTTTGCCTCTTGCAATGCTTGTATTGATTACAACGAAATCTCATTGGTTCTTCTTGGGTCTACCTGTTTTGGTTGATGCTGGCGATGGCACACCGGTTGCCCGACCCGATGGCGTTCAGCTTTTTCTCTTTTTTGTAGATCAATTTCTAAAGGGGAGCCTGAATGACCTCGTAGAAGTCTTCAATATTAATATTGCCAGTTTTCTTGGTGTTAAGGCGGTGATGATCACGAACAATCCAGCAATTGTCAGTTTTTCCCTAAGCGTATTCATTTTCCGCATGATCGTCGGTGTTTATGCTTTCGCTCTTCTGCTTTACGCGCTCAGGACCCTCTGGCTTCGAAATTACGTTGGATTGAAGGTTTCAATGTCGGCAAGGCTTGGACAATTACAAAGAGCTCTATTCTGAGAAATGTCCCTCCGCCTATGGCGAGGAATTGTGTGCCTTCCAAACCGAATACCTGGGGGCAGGGCATGGGTTTGCGCAGCCACCACTTACTTCCGTGATCGTGACGGCGGTTCCGCCGTCTATGTTTGGAACCGCGTCTGGCGTCAGCCGCCTTGCCAGTCAGATTGGGTCGTCGCTTGGGCTCAGTCTTTTCGGGGCGCTTTTGTCTGTACCGGCAGAGGATCTCGGCCTGCCGATGATTTTTGTCATCGGCATGGTGATTTCGTTCCTGGGGTTGATACCGGCCTACTTTATTCAATCAAGCAAAAAGAGGCATAGTTGACTACACCTCTTTTTAGTACTCGGGTATCACGCTGCAACTGGAGAGGGTTCCAGTTCGTATTCTGAGAAAATCTCAAGCGCGCGTTTGTAGAGCACAGGCTCTTTGATGCCTAAGCGCGCACGGGCGTCTGCTATGGGCTCGCGCAGCAATGCATCAATGTCTTGATCGACAATGCGGGTAGCCGCTTTTCCGTTGCGGCGACCTTCGGCGATCACTGCTTTGATATTTGCGTTGCGTGGCGCTTCCTTGGCGATCGTTCGTCCACCCATGAAGGCGATGAAATTGATACCTAATCCGCCATGCTGGCTGTGCGTGTAGCCGAGAAGGGCTGCTTCGCCGAGAGCATCGCGCCCGTAGCCAGTGAGCACGTGATAGAGGTCATGAGTGTCGCGGCCGCGGTTTGCGTACCATGTGAGATCATCGTCAAACTGTTGGTGGCGTGCGTTGTTCTTTTCGCTTTCTGCCACCAGACCAGCGGCACTCAACCCTTCGCTTTCCATAAACTGGACATATGCGTGACCGACTGTGCCCTCGGACAGGCTTTTCAGCGGTGTATGATTGTCCAGCATCGTTGGCAGGTCATCGCGTTTGGCGAGCAGGGCAGGGCCTTGGTCCGAATTCATGAAGCGCTTAAAGTCGGCAAGTTTTATGGTGCCGTTCAGCGCTTCAATGATGTGGAAGACCTGTGCTGTGTCTTCTTTGTTCGCGATCAGCTTTTGCATGTGCCCCCAGGCTTTCAGCGGCTTGATACGCGAGCGCTGGCGAGCAGGATCAATGTAGGGAACAGGACTTGTCATAATGTGCTCCTCATCGCATTCTGTAATGACAATTTGTCATGCTTATGTAAACGCTACTTACACCAATGTCAATATTGGATTTATCCGCCAAAGCGCGGCTTGTACGAGAATGCCTGACAAACGCTCGAGAAAAGACCAAGAAACGGCATTAAAAAACGTCACGAGGAGGGAAATCAGTGCAGGACCAGAAGTTGCGGGGACGCCAAGTTGACGTTGTTGTTGTTGGGGCGGGCTTTGGCGGCATGTATATGACACACCTGCTCGTGCAAAAAGGCCTTTCAGTTCAAGCCTTTGAACGCGGCGATGATGTGGGAGGCACCTGGTATTGGAACCGCTATCCGGGATGTCGCTGTGATGTTGAGAGTATGGAATATTCCTATAAGTTCTCCGACGAGTTGCAGCAGGAATGGGAATGGAGTGAGCGCTATTCCCCGCAGCCAGAAATTCTCGCCTACGCCAATCATGTGGCAGACCGGTTTGATCTAAGGCGGCACTTTTCCTTCCAGTCGAGCGTTACGTCCGCAAAATACAATGAGGCTGACAAGCTCTGGGTGGTAGAGACCGACAGAGGCGATCAGGTAAATGCACGCTATCTGATTATGGCCACCGGGTGCCTGTCGGCTGCCAACATTCCAGACTTTCAGGGACTGGACGTTTTTTCAGGCCCTACCTATCACACCGGCGCCTGGCCGAAAGAGGGCGTAGACTTCGCGGGTCAGAAGGTTGCCGTGATCGGCACCGGGTCTTCGGGCATTCAATCCATTCCGTTTATTGCAGAGCAGGCCAAACATCTCACGGTGTTTCAACGGACACCCAATTTCAGTGTGCCGGCGCGCAACAAGCCGCTTGATCGGGGCGTCGCCGCGTCGATTAAAGCGGACTATGCGCAATTTCGGGCTGCCGCCTATCAACAGCCTGCTGCCTTTGGCGCGCATTTCCCGCGGCGTGAAGACTCAGTCCTTGATGTGCCACCGGAGGAAAGGGACGCACGGTTTGAAGAATATTGGGGGCATGGGGGCTTCATGTTCCTGTCGGCTTTTGGTGACATTGGTGCGAGCCCTGAGACAAACAAATTCGCCGGCGATTTTGTGAGAAAGAAAATCCGAGAGATTGTGAAAGATCCAGATATAGCTGAAATCCTTTGTCCCGATAGCATCATTGGATGCAAGCGGTTGGTCGCCGATAGCGGGTATTTTGAAACTTTTAATCGCGCCAATGTGGATCTGGTTGATGTGAGTTCTTCTCCTATCGAGCGATTTACGGCCACGGGTCTTGAGGCCAAAGGGCAAGCATTTGAGCTTGACGCAGTGGTTTTTGCGACGGGCTTTGATGCGATGACCGGCGCGCTTCTGCGCATCGATATTCAAGGCAGAGAGGGACTGTCTCTTAAAGACAAGTGGTCGGCTGGACCTCGGACTTATTTGGGGCTTGCCACGGCAGGATTTCCTAACCTCTTCATGATGACAGGTCCAGGCAGCCCGTCGGTGCTTGCCAATATGGTGACGGGTATAGAGCAGCATGCGGAGTATATTGCAGAAGCCATCAGCTGGGCTGATGAGCGCGACATTTCAAGCTTTGAGGCGGCGCTCGACGCGGAGAACAAATGGGTTGAGGTTGTGAACATGCGCTCAGAGGCGACGCTCTACCCGCAATGCAACTCATGGTATCTCGGCGCAAACGTCCCAGGAAAACCGCGTGTTTTTATGCCGTTCATTGGCTTCCCGGACTATGTGGCGATGGCCGATGAGATAGCCGCTAAGGGGTATGAGGGATTCAGTAAGGCGTGATCCGGTCATTCGACAAGATCTGGTGAACACTCATGCTCGCAGGCTTGTGCACAGTGGTTATTCGCTTAGGCCGGGCTAGGTCCCTAACTACTCAAATGATCACTTGGAGAGCTATCCCCATGAGCCGCCTGATCAAAAAAACACGCAGCTTCAACCGTGTCATCGGACTTTTTGTAATTGTCTTTGCGGCGATTGTCGTTGGAATAAATGCGTTCGCCGCCACCGATGCCAACGAGCACATTCCTGTTTTCACTGAGAATGGTGTGGCAATACGCGGCACATCCGGATACTGCAGGTCTGAGGAGCTCCAGTATTACGACCATCAATGCAGCTGAATAACACACTTGTGCTCTAACGCGAAGGATGAGCAAGGCAAAAAAAGACCGCAAGGTGCGGGAACATCTTGCGGTCGCTGTTGGCCGCAAGGCGCGGGAACACCTTGCTGCCGGGTCGATCGGTTACCGAAAAATCCGGGACTACTTCTTGGCTCCGACCTGTTTTAGGAATGTATCGACGTAACCAGTCATTTTTTCTGACTGCTCGCTGAGTTCAGTTGATGCTTGGCGCACCTGGTCAGCGACGCTGCTTGTTTCTTGAGCGGCCTGCATGACACCCTGGATGTTCTGATTGACTTCCTTGGTAGAGGCGCCCTGTTCTTCGACAGCTGCAGCGACTGACTCTGTGATCTCGCCCATTTTTTCAATGGTCGCCGTTACGGACTGAATTGAATCTACTGACTCACCCATGCTGTTCTGGATCTCGCTGATCTGCAGCGAAATGTCTTCGGTGGCTTTCGCAGTTTGGTTGGCGAGTGCTTTTACTTCTGAGGCAACAACCGCGAAGCCTTTGCCCGCCTCACCGGCGCGGGCAGCCTCGATGGTTGCGTTGAGCGCAAGCAGGTTAGTCTGGCTTGCAATATCCTGAATGAGTGTAACGACCTGGCCGATCTTTTGAGCGCTTTCGGACAGTTCATTGATCGATTCATTGGACCGTTTGGCTTCTGCCACTGCGTCGCGGGCAATATCAGAAGACTGGTGCACCTGCCGGGATATTTCGGTGACAGTTGCTTCCAACTGCTCGGTCGCCGCTGCCACAGATGAGGACTGTGCTGTTGTCTCTTCTGTTGCGCTCGACATTGTTGCTGCGCTTGCGTCCAATTCAGTTGATGCTGATGCAACCAGGTTTGTTGCTTCGGCTACGTTGCTCGCCATTGCGATTTGGTCTGTGATGACACTCCAACTCAACATGGGCGCAATATAGTTGCCGTCGGCATCGTCGAGGCGCGATACCCGAAGAGAGAGAGTTTCATCACCTAGGGAAATATTTGACTCCCAGGGAAGATTGTTTGGGTCAGCCAGCAAAGCGCGCTGATGAGCCGGGTTTTTATGGAAAATGTCAATGCAGGCGCCCTTGAGGTCTGCTGCTTTGATTGGCAAAAGGTGCTGGAGCGGTGTCAATGTGTCGATGCTGGTTTTGTTGACATAAGTGATTTCCAGCGTTTCTTTGTCTGCCATCATCACATTAACGGGCATCTCATCCAGCATGCGGAGCAGCCGGTCGGTTTCCTGTTCTTTCAGAACCCGATCTGTCACCACGCTCCAGGTGAGCGCTGGACCAAGATATTCGCCACTGGTTGAAGTGATTGCGGTGATATAGAGGTCGAGATATTCCTCACCAAGCCTGATCTGGGCTTTGTGAGGGAGTTTGCTTGGATCAGATAGGATCGCGCGCTGGTGCGCTGGGTTCTTGTGGAAGATATCGATTGACTGCCCCATCAACTCTGACAGTGGGCAGGGCAGCAAATGCTCAACCTTGGCCAGCTCTTCGCTGGTGTTGGCGTTGAAATAGTCGATGCGAAAATCGTTATGCATGTCGCAGGTCATAACTGCGACGGGGAGCGAATCGACGATTGACTTGAATGTGTCGATGTTCGCTCTTGCCATCCGGCGTGATGCCGGAACCATTGCCTGAATGTTCATTTTTATCCCCAAATCGAACTTTTTTGCCTAATCGCCTTGAGGATCATACCGATCGATCTATTTTTCGGTGTTTGCCTATAATCGAAGGCACTGGTTAATCTGGAGTGAACAGTTCAAATAGAAATTCCCTGTTTTTAAATAAAACTTGTGTTTTAATTGGTGCTTATCTTAAGTTGTAGTCGTTTTAAGTATAAAATCTGAAGTAGTTACAATTTTCGATTTTTGCGAATATTTGAGCTCTATTTGGCAATTTTTTATACCAAAAGATTTTTTTTAAATATAAAGAACTAGTTCTTTTGGCTCTATTCGGAATTTGCGTGTGTGGAAGGAAAATCAGCTAGAATGCCCACCGATGTAAGACATGTCTGTTTGAGGTTGGTCGGTGAGCGAAGATGTATCTGCTGCTGCGCTAGGAGCGCGGCTTCGAGAAGTGCGAAGCGCCATGGAGCTTAACGCGTCCAAGATGGCTGCTTTATGGAAACTTGAGCGGAAAACCTGGGAACGGTACGAACATGGGGAGGGCGTGCCCAAAGCCACTGTGCTTATGGATCTCGTGAAACGGGGCGTAAATGCCAAATGGCTGCTGACCGGTGAGGGAACGTTGTCAGGTGCGGGGGCGAGCGTGACCGCCGGAGATCCAGCGGCCACGCGCGTTGCCATCTACAATGTCGCTTACCTGCTTGCGCAGGAAAGCCCGCGTATCAATCTCGACCCGGAAGACTTTGCGCTGACATTTCAGGATCTGTTTGATCAACTGCAGCAGCAGGAAGAGGAGCAGCAGGACGAGCAGGTGGCGTCACTTGCTGTCCAGCGTCTTCTTCGCGAAGGCGGCGGTTGATCGCGGTATAGAAAATTTCCGGTGATTCAGGCGCCAAATACCCGACCTCGGGAATGGCAACGCCAGCGATGACACGGTCCCTGTGCATAGCCTCTGTGAAGCCAATGGCTTTATAGGTATGCCTGAATTGGTTGTCCTTAAATGCCCAAAGACAAGTAGGCCATAAGTCTCTTTTCACCAGAAACTTGATCATTCTGTCAAACAGCATGAAGCCGATCGCTTTTCCCCGATAGTCCTTGCGGAAGTAAATTGCGTGCATTTCGCCTTTTGCCGCTGGCAGGTCGGGGTCGTCGCAGCGGCGGCAATTTGAGAAACCAACCAAAACCTTCCCGTCCCATGCCGTCAGGATGAGGTGGTCCGGGTCGGGGTTGCTCAAAATTTCCAACCACTCTTCATACCGATAGGCATAAGACCTATTCACATGGACTGAATCAGGCATGAAGGTGTAGGTATCTCTCCAGCTGTCGACGTGTAGGCGCGTAATAGCGGCGACGTCGTCGATTGTCGCGGAACGGATGTCAAAGGTCATTTCATGTACTCCCTGGTCATTGCGCGGGATGCGCAAATGGGGGAGTATGGTAGAATGAAAATGCTGGTTTGGGAGGAAAGATGCTTGACGCCGGGATGCAGGCCCGTGGCAAAGCGCATATGGCTCGGGTTCTAGGAAAGCCCCAGCCGTCGTCTAAGCGGCTGATTTGGTCAGGGATTGCGATGCTGACCTTTTTGGGCGGTGTCGCCTATTTTGTTTGGCCTGATGCGCACGCGCCTGGCGATGAACAGCTTGGGCGACTTACGGTGCTGTCTGCTTGCGAAGAACGGACACCAGGCCAGGCGTGGTTGGAGGCCCGTTCGGCTGCGGGCGCACAAGGCGCGGAGCTCACACCTGGTCAACGCCGAGCAGCTATGGATTATCTATTGGGTGGCGAGCACGCCGTTGGATGTGAGGGTCTGGGAAGCCCAAACAATGATGGGGAACCGCTCGCTTTTTCTGAAGGCGACTAACATTCGGAAATTGGGCCGCTCATAGATAAACGTTCCCTGCCGTTCAGGTTTGGAAACAAGAACTTGGCGAACGTCTTCGTGAATTGGGGCTCTAGCTGGCGATGCCGTCACAATGCCGCCATCTGTATTCACAATAGCTCCACCACAAGACGCGCTGATATTCCGGCACCAATCAAGTGAGTCTCTTAGCTTCCTTGGATCCACAATGGCCGTCAAAACGCCATTGAGCGCAGGCTTATAGATTGATACTGGAATAAACGGCACACCGCTTGTTCTGCCGATAACGCGCTCCCCGACAACGAGTCCGGGGGTTGCCATCGCTTGTTGGAAATATTGCCTCTTACCAACATTTATATTTGGCGCCGGAAATGAAAATGCGTCGTGACGAATGGCGCCCTCTTTGTCGACGACGAGGATTGACCGCACCCCGTCAAGGCGGTCTGTCGTTGCTTTCAACTCCGCATGAGTTAGAAAGTCTGGCGGATGAGCTTCGCTAACAAAGGTCGTTAGATAGTCAAATGCGAACGAGATTGATGTCGCGAGTGATTCCACTTCCTCAAGAGCGTTTTGTGCAGCCTCAGCCGTGTCACGTTCAATTTGCTCTTGGTCGGCGACTTCCTGGTAGGTGGTTTCGCCTAATGCAAGGGTCGGCGATACCAGCAATAAGATCGCGGCGGCTACGGGCGTCGCTGTGCGGAAACAGTTCATGTCATCTCTACCGGCGTTGGTCCAGCGGATAGGCTGGTCTATGTCTAAGTTCAATATTTTATCATAGGGCCATAAACAGCGAACTCCAATAGAAAGAATATCGGCCGCCTCAGCGTTCTCCTTCTATGGTAAAACTACTTGTCTCTATAGGAATAGACTATAAAAAAACCCATAGTTTCCTAAGGTTTGTACCAAATGGGGGAGGAATAAGCCCGTTCCTGGATGGTCGCGGGCCCCTCAAAAGGTGTCGCAATTCCCAGTGCCGTAGCGTCAAGCTGCGAGTGGCGGATCGTGGGAATCTGCAGCACTCGCACATAATAAAATGCCTTCTGGCCCGGATCGAAGGTGGGGTCCGTCCATAGAGAGGAGAGCTCAGGGGCGCCGATATCATTTGTGTAAGCGCCGGTTGATGTGTCCACGGTGTTTCCAACTGCTGGAATTTTGCCGTTTGTGTCGGCTACGCGGCCATCTGACCACACAACATCAAAGACCTTTTCCTGAGCCTTCCCAGAGGCATCGAGCCAGCCTTTGACCACCTGCACCCTATCCAGGTTTGCGCCTTCCGGGTCTTTTGTGGCCCGAATAAGCAGTTGGACGGGCGTCCCCGATTCCGGCGCGCCTGTGAGATCGCCGCCCATGGGGACGCCGCCCGTGTAACCAATGTCTGCGAGGTCATCAGCGCTTTCAGCACCCTCAGCAAAACCCCAGCCCCCGAAGACGCGCAACGCGATGCGTGAGCCCGTCGTCGCATAGACCTCTTTGCGGGTGAATGCTTCGAAGATGGACTCCCGGGTGTTTTCCTCTGCCCAAACAGCGGCAAGACCGGAGGCCGACATGTTCCAACCGTTGAAGTCCACGGTGCCGGATCCCTCATCAGTATTGCGTTTGTTTTCGGGAATAGAATCGATGCCGACTTTGCCCCAGAAGTTTGGCTCTTCAGCAGAGGCGACGCTGGTATGACTGTCGGTCGAGCCGATCATGCCAAACTGGAAGGGGTTGACGCCGATACGCTCCTCTATCTCAAGTCCCCGCATCAAGGCAGTGCGGGCATAGTCGCCCACGGCCGGCGTGTAGTTCAGATTTGCGGGGCTCGCCTGGAGATAGAACTCGAACTGCTCGAAATCAGCAAACTCATCATCAGGGGATAGGGCAGGGTGGGTTTCGCTGTCGCCCTTGAACTGAGTGACTTCGGCCACAGGTTCCCACTCCATGCGGGTCCGGGCGTAGTCAGCGGTGATGTCTTCGCCGCGAATGGTCCGATCCGCAAACATGTAACCTTTGGACAGGTTGGAGTTATGGGGAATGGAGAGGAAGCGAGCACTGGTGGCTTCGGTCAAGGCATCAAGCCCGGCCCAGAGATCTTCTGGATAGGGATTTTCATCGGATCCGACAGGATCGATGGTGGCTGCTTCTTCACCGTCGAGAGTGGACATGACGACCCGGTGAAGGTTCACGCCATTGGAAGTCTGGGTCCATTCCCACCCGATGATGGGTGTAAAGATGCCGGGTTCATAGTGCGCATCTGCTGCGGAGACTGACTTTGCCCACATGCTTGCGGACATCTCATGGATTGTCTCGCGCGGAATGAGCTGGGTCAGCGCATCGACCAGTCCAACTCGCGGGCCGACCGATAGGGGGTCTGTCGTGTCGCCGGGTGAGATGAGCGGCGTCGCCATGCGGGCACGGAAGTTTGCCGTGCCCTCTACGGGATCCTGAATTGAACCTCTGAAGCGTTCGAGGAAAAAGGCAGATATCCAACGCCGCCAAAACCAGGAGCCAGAGAGATCAGGGTCTTCTGCATAGATCTGGCCGAGAACGCCCAGTCCTTCGGCGTGGTCGGCGATCACTAGAAAGTCGAGAGGACGGTTGAGCTGCACGCGCGTCCGGTTGAAGGGGTGGACGACCGGCTCACCCTTTGCCAGCCGGTAAGCAGTGTCTGGATCTGCATCCCTATTGCCTGCCATGAAGGCGTCAGTGGAATAGGATGTATGGAGGTGCGTGTCGCCCCAGAGAAGCTGGGTATCCGCTGCCATTGCTGATGCGCTCATGAGCACGCTGATGCTGACGCCGAGTGCGAGCGCCTTTTTGAGTGTTTTCACGACCATCTTTCCCCTCTGTTCGTTGAGAGTTGGTACCATGTCCACAAGGAGCAGTGGCCGCTTTCTGTATTTATTCCGATGAGTGGAATTTGAGAATACTCCTGTTGGATCAAGAAGGTTTGAACCAGATCGGGGATGAATAGGCGCGTTCTTGAATGGTTGCGGGCCCCTCGTACGGGGTGTCCTGACCGAGGGCGATTGCATCCAGTTGAGAGTGTCGGACAGTTGGGATCTGCAGCACACGGACATAGTAGAAGGCGCTTTGTCCGGGATCGAAGGTTGGATCGCTCCAAAGGACAGAAAATTCTGTTGCACCAATATCGTCGGTGTGTCGTCCAGTCATCAGGTCGACAGTATTGCCGACCGCCGGGAGTTTTCCAGCCGTATCTGGGCGGCGATCATCAGACCAGGCGACATCGAAGATATGCTCATGTGTGTTTCCGCTGTCGTCCAACCAACCCTTGATAACCTGAACACGGTCGAGGTTTGCACTCTTTGGGTCGCGGGTTGCCCGGATAAGCAATTGGACCGCGTCGCCATTGGCTGGCGGGTTTGAAAGATCTCCCCCCATAGGCACGCCGGCCGCATAGCCAATGTCGGCAATGTCATCTGCGCCGGTGGCTGCTTCGTCAAACGACCAGCCGCCGAAGACGCGCAGTGCGATGCGCGGGCCGGTCGTCGCGTAAACTTCCTTCCGTTTGAATGCCTCGAAAATGGCCTCGCGGGTGTTTTCTGTTGCCCATACAGCAGCGATGCCCGAGGCAGACATGTTCCAGCCGTTGAAGCTGTTGATGCCTGACACGATGCCGTCAGCGTTCTCTCGACGTTTGTTTTCCGGGATTGAGTCAACGGCGATCTTGCCCCAGAAATTCGGTTCTTCTGATGAGGGTATGCTTGTATGGCTGTCGGTGGAGCCGATCATTCCGAACTGGTAGGGGTTCACGCCCAATCGTTCTTCCATCTCAAGACCCCGCCTAAGCGCGGAGCGGGCATAGTCACCGACTGACGCGACATAGTTCCAGTGTTGCGGTGGACGTTGAACATTGAACTCGAAGCGTTCGAAATCAGCAAACTCATCATCTGGCGATAGCGCAGGGTGGGTTTCACTGTCGCCCTTAAACTGGGTTACCTCAATGACGGGCTCCCATCCCAATCGAGTTCGCGCAAAGTCTGCGGTGATGACCTCGCCACGAATTGTCTTTTCTCCAAACATATACCCTCTGGAGCGATTTGAATTGTGGGGGATAGAAAGAAACCGCGCGCCGGTCGCTTCCTGCAAAGCGTCCAGCTCCCTCCAAAGGTCTTCAGGATAGGGCGCATCGTCTCTGCCCACTGGGTCAATGGTCGCTGCGGTGGGGCCGTCGAGAGTTGACATTACGACACGATGCAAGCTCACGCCCATCGCGGCCTGTGTCCACTCCCAGCCGATAATGGGTGTAAATACGCCGGGCTCATAGTGTGCTTCAGCTGCTTCGACCGATGATTGCCATGTGCTTGCTGCAATCGATGTCAATGTTTTCGGGGGTATAATCCGCCTTATAGGACCTACCCGCTCTTCGCCTGTACTTGTTGCGATAGGATCAATTGCACCATCCGGGGCAACATTTCCCTCCGGCATTCGAGCGGAGAAATCAGCGATCGCACCTTCCGGATTGTCCATAACCTCTCGGATTTGTCCCAAAAAGAAGGCGGACATCCATCTTTGCCAGAACCACGCGTTTCCCAGGTCAGGATCTTCTCGGTATAGGTTTCTCACAACCCCGAGGCCCTCGGCATGATCTGCAACGACCAGGAAGTCAAGAGGACGGGAGAGCTGCACCCGAACCCGATTGAATGGATGGATCACAGGCTCGCCTTTGGCAACTCGGTAGGCTGTATCCGGCCCTGCGTCGCGATTGCCCATCATGAAGGCGTCAGCGGAATAGGATGTATGGAGGTGCGTGTCGCCCCAGAGAAGCTGGGTATCCGCTGCCATTGCGGAGCCGCTTATCAGCACGCTGGTGCTGATGCCGAGTGCGAGTGCCCTTTTGAGTGTTTTCACGACCATTTTTCCCTTCTGTTCGTTCCGAATGGGTACCACGCTCGTTAAGGAATTTTGGCCTTATTCTACCGCGATTCCGCGATGTGGAATATTAGGTGCCGGTGTAGGTCGTCGAGCAATTATTCACTTATTCTTCCAAAGACCCTTTTTGCGCCTCGTTTTAAACACCATATGCGTCAAACTGTTCTGTTGCCGCAGTTGGACGCACTAGAAAACGGTAACAACAAGTTTGAGGCGGGATTAAATTTATGTTGGAAATCAATCAAGACCAGAAAGAATTTTGGAATGGTCCCGGTGGAGAGTCTTGGGTAACCGGTCAGGAAACCCTTGATGCGGCTATGCGGCCGGTTACTGACGTACTTTTGAAGGCGGCGGCGGTCAAATCATCGGACCGAGTGACCGATATTGGTTGTGGGACCGGGCAGACCACGTTGGAGATTGCAAAGCGTGCGGCGTCAGCCCTGGGTGTCGACGTCTCTGCGCCGATGCTTGCTCTTGCGAAAGATCGAGCTCAGCAGGCTGGACTTAGCAATGTTCAGTTTGAGCAGCGAGACGCCCAAACTGAAGAGCTGCAGGCAGATGCAACGCTCGCCATGTCGCGTTTTGGGGTCATGTTTTTTGAAGACCCTGTTGCGGCTTTTACCAATATTCGCCGTCAGATGGCGGATGATGGACGTCTATGCTTTGCCTGTTGGAAAACGCCCCGCGAAAATGCCTGGGTGAGCCTGCCCATGTCTATCGTACGCCAGCACATTCAAGATGATACACCGCCGGACCCGCTTGCTCCGGGGCCGTTCGCGTTTGCAGATGATGCCCGTGTACGCTCTCTTCTTGAAGAGGCAGGATGGAAAGACGTTGATCTGGCACCAGCCGAGTTTGATATGGCCTGGGGCGAGTCGCCGGAAGCTGCCGCTCACGGACTGATTGAGCGGGGTCCGCTTCGTCGGATATTTGTCGGTGACCCCTTTATCTCGGAAGAAACCAAGCAGGCGATTATCAAAGGCATCCAAGACGCCTTGCCTCCCTCAGATGGCGGTATCTTCCTCAAAGGTGCAATCTGGATTGTCACGGCGAAAGCCTACTAAGCCCGTTTCGGGGACAGCGCCAACCTGCTAGCCTGGGATCCTGATCGGATAGAGGGGGACCCTATGGCAGGGCCAGGAGCAAAATACGATATTATCGTTTGGGGAGCCTCCGGCTTTGTCGGGAAATTGATATGCGAATATCTGGTTGCGCACTATGGCAAGGATAGCAGTCTGCGCTGGGCCATGGGCGGGCGCTCCAAATCGAAACTTGAAGATGTGCGTGCTGGCCTGGACCCTGCGGGTGCAGACATTCCCATCCTTACCGGTGATGCGTCGGATGCTGATGCGCTCGACAGGATCGTGCAGCAAACGAAAGTGGTTCTGACGACCGTTGGGCCATACGCAAAATATGGCTCGGAGCTCGTCGCGGCCTGTGTGAAGCATGGCGTGGGCTATGTGGACCTTGCTGGTGAAGCACAATGGATCCGCCGGATGATTGATGCGCATCAGGAAGAAGCGGAGAAGACCGGTGCACAGATCGTCCCATGCTGCGGATTTGACTCTGTGCCCTCAGACCTTGGGGTCTTCTACCTCAACAACCAGGTGAAGAAGAAAACGAATGCGCCCTGCACCCGGGTCAAAATGCGGGTGAAAGCGATGAAGGGCGGGGCGAGCGGCGGCACCATTGCCAGCATGATCAACATGATGGAAGAGATGGGCCGCGACAAGCAGGTGCTTGAAGTGATGCGTGATCCCTATTCGTTGAACCCTGAAGGTCTGCGTGACGGCCCGAAACAACCCAGTGGAACGCCGATTGAGTATGACACGGATGCCCATACCTGGATTGCGCCTTTCGTCATGGCGGGGATCAATACCCGCGTGGTGCAACGCACGAATGCTCTGCTGGACTATGCCTATGGTGAAGAGTTTCTCTATGACGAAGCGATGATGATGGGAGAGGGGCTAACAGGTCGTCTTTCAACCTATGGTCTGGCGGGCGGGCTTGGTGGTTTCGTGGCCGCTGCCGCGTTTGGACCTACGCGTAATCTGATGAGCCGTTTCTTGCTGCCGAAGCCCGGCGAAGGACCCTCGAAAGAGCAGCGGGAGAATGGCTTTTACAATCTGGTCTTCATTGGCACGACAGAAGATGATCAGACTTTCGTCGCCCGTGTCACAGGCGACAAAGATCCGGGATATGGCTCAACGGCAAAGATCATCAGCGAATGCGCGATTTGCCTCGCAAAAGATATCACGTCAGAGCAGACGGGTGGTGGCATCTGGACACCGGCAGCCGCCATGGGTGATCAATTGCTCGACCGGCTTGAAAAGAGTGCAGGCCTCACGTTCGATATGGAAGAGGTCGCGGATCAGTACTGATTTCAGGTTTTAGTAGATCGTCTTCTTCAGGTGTTCGGGGTAGTTCTCATCATAGGCTTTGCCGTCGAGTGGTTCTGCAGACATGGCCTCGGCCATTTGACCGGCTGTTGGCAGGGTCGAACGATCAACAATCGAGTCGGGATGCCAGAGCTTGGACCTTGCCAGCGCTTTCTGGCATTGGAAGTAGACGCTATCGATTTTTGTGACAATCACAGACTTGGGGCTCTTTCCCTGCATGGCAAAGGATGAGCAAAGCTCTGGGTCTGTGATGATTTCGGCTTTTCCGTTGATGCGCAGTGTTTCGCCCACGCCTGGGATCAGGAACAGCAGCGAAATCCGCGGATCGCGGACGATGTTTTTAAGCGTATCAAGCCGGTTGTTCCCACGGCGGTCCGGCATCATGACCGTGTATCTGTCGTGCACCCGGATGAAACCGGGTGGGTCTCCGCGCGGAGAGCAGTCCAGTCCTTCAGGGCCGGATGTGGCGACGACCACGAACGGGGCTGCCTCAACGAAGGCGCGATAATGATCGGTCAGGTGGTCCTGTTCCTTCGTCAAAGAGCGGGGAACCGCTGGACCGTAGAGCTCTTCCAGTTCTTCAACCGAGGTGATCTGGGTATCATCAGTCATGGGACACTCCTTTGTCCGGGCGCTTAAATCCTATCATGGAGTGGGGCCGTCAGGCGATAGAGACCAGATGGTTATCCCACTGCGTATCAGCAAATTGCCCCGTGGTTTTCGTGGTGTGCAGTGTCGCGTGGAGAGAGATCGCTCCGGCGGTGAGGGCAAAGTGTCCTGGGTTTTTCAGCGGCGCAATGCCACACACATCGCGGGCTGTATGTGAGCCCAGATAGGTTCCATCGTCTGAAGACCAGAAGGAGACCAGGTTTCCGCGCGGACATGTCAGCGCGATAACTTCGCCGCTTGCATCGTATGCGACGCTGCCGGCGTAGTTGCGCATGGCCTTTGCCACCGCGGAAGGTGTTTCTGCAAGTGTTAGGTATATCCCATCGAATAGAGCCAATAGGGGGACTCTATTTCTCTTTGGTCCTTCATATTGAAGCGCCGCAGCCAGGCCGTTTGGCCCCGCTGCCAGATGCCGGATCGAAAGCTGGCGCTGTTCAGCGTCGAGGGTATGGCGCGAGATAAGATTGCCCGTCGTGTGATCCACGAGCGTGAGAGAGGGCGCCATGGTGTCGATATTGAGTTTTGAGCGGCCCGTGTCCGGATGGGTACGGATGCCTCCATTGGCGATGGCCAGCGACTTACCATCAGGCGTCAGCAGGATCTCATGCGGGCCGATGCCGCCGCTCGCAAAATGTCCGAGGAGTTCAAACCCCTTGTTGGTATCCCTCACACCAATCACACCGTCGCCGGTTTCATAGTGGTTTTCGCTTGTGTAAAAGAGGGCGCCGTCAGATGAGAAACATCCGTGCCCATAAAAGTGATGGCCATCACTTGCGGTCAGGTGGTGCCGCACATCGCCAGATCTCAGATCGACGATAAGGGCAAACCGGTCAGGCCGTCGCGCCATGATGACAACACGCTGTCCATCTGGCGAGGGAACAATGTCGTGTCCTCGTCCCGGCAGCTGTACATCGAGATGTACATAGCCTGTGCTATCGAAGAGGGTGGCCAAATAGGCTTCGCGGACCTGTCGGCACCCCATCCAACGTGCGGTTGCGGTGTTGGCGATCACCGGAAGGGGTGTTGCAATCAGTGCAGCCGTCGCGGCCCCTTGCAGGGTATGTCTGCGAGAGATCTCCACTAGTCGCCATCCGTCGCGTTGAAGCCGGGTACCAGACCTAGGTCCTGCGCCAATTGTTCTCGGACGACAGACTGAAGACTGCGCAGCTTGGCGAGCAGGCTTTCCAGATCGCCGCGGGTGTCCGGGTCTTCCACAATCTCTGACAATGGTTGATCAAAGGCGGCGATGTCGACAAGAACTTCACTGACCAATTCCCGCATCGCCGTTGCTGTTTCGTCTTTACCGATGCTGGTCAGCAAGTCCCCAAAACCATCCTCGACAGTGAGGAATTGCTGCACGCTTTCCAGATTGAGTTGGATATTGCGTAGAGACCTTTGGCTGCGCCAGTTCTCTGTCCGTTTAGGGCGGGCTCCGGTGAGGGTCAGGCCCATGGGGCGATCAAGTTTCTGCAATCGGACAACGTCAATGGCACCAGCCATATCGTTTAGGAAGCGACCTGCAGCTTCTTTTTCATCGAAAAAGACATCTGTACCCTCTGCTGCCGAGAGAACCTGCTCGCGATACCCGCCGTTTCTGGTCCACATTTGAACGATCTCAGTGGCTTGTATTTCCTGATTGCGTGCAATTGCAAGGGCATAACGACAGGCAAAGCTGTCTGGCTGGGCCGTAACGTCGGGATCATTGAATAGAACATATTCCAGTGCCTGCAGATCGCCGAGCGCGACGCTCTTCTCCGCCAAAGCGCCTGATGGCAGGACGGTCTCGTCTTGATTGTTCAAGACCTGGCGCAACTGGCGTTGTCCTGTTCCCCGCTTGTCTGGCCAAAACTGGAAACGCGCGGGTCCCCTGTTTTCATAGATGGGTCCAAACTGGATGATCTGGACCCGCTGCCAGGCATCCATTGTTGTGTGAAAATGGGCCTCGACCTGCGTGCGCCCTTCGGTATCTGGCGTTGTACAATAGGCATCAAGGACATCTGCGAGTTGGCTGCTTTCCTCCGCGAGGTGTGTATAGCCAGGCACAATAAGCTGGTCGGTCAGCGCCGTGAGCAATGCCGTTGTCTGATCGGTGCTGATCGCACCAGCAGAAGCTGGTGACAGCAAGCTGCCAGTTACCAGCAGAGCCGCTGCCCCTCCTTTGAGGGTCGACCTAAAGGCTTTCGAGAAAGGCAATGAGAGCGTCCCTGTCTGGTTTGTCCATGGTGCGGAAAGCCTCCCGCGCCGCCATCGCTTCGCCACCGTGCCACAAAATGGCTTCGGTGAGGTTGCGGGCTCTCCCGTCATGGAGGAAGAATGTATGCCCATTGACCTTTTCTGTCATGCCGATACCCCAGAGCGGCGCAGTGCGCCATTCAGAGCCAGATGCGGTTCCTTCGGGGCGTCCATCGGCCAGGCCTTCGCCCATGTCGTGCAGGAGCAGGTCCGTGTAGGGCCAGATGAGCTGGCCGCGAAGGGCGGGGTCTATATCTTCATCGTTGCGTGTCGCATGTTTGGGCGTGTGGCAGCTGGTGCAATTTTTTTGATAGAACAGTTCTTTGCCTCGGAGCACGAGCGGGGCGTCCACGTTTCGGCGCGCAGGCACGGCTAGATGGCGGGAATAGAAGAAGATCTTATCCATGACCTCGGCGGATGCTTCAAGCTCTCCACCGGGACCGCCAATGCCCGCAGGGGCTTCCAGGCAGGTGGGCTGATTTGCGGTGCAATCTCCGCTATGGGCCGGGAAGAGGGGATTGGATATCCCAATGTCACCCGCCATCGCGTCGGATGACTGATCTTCAATAGTGGGGGTGCCCAATTTCCAGCCAAAGCGGGCAAGCATGACGCGTTCCTGTGCGCGGCTCCAAATGTATTTAGGCGTGCCTGAAATGCCGTCGCCATCGATGTCGTCCGGATCGGCCGCTGCGAGGATATCTTCTTCCGCGATGGCTTCCAGGAGCCCGAGCCCGCCCATCGGTGGAGCAACACGAGGAGAGAAGAGGACGTCTTCGTGCAGGGGGCCGTAGCCGAGATCGGTAAAGCTGTAGGTCGGTTTCCTGAGCCTGACAGTTTCCCCGTCTGCAAAGGTTACGTCAGCATCTTTGTACTCGATCACCATGCGACCTTCGGCGGCATGGCCTGGGATGGCAATATCCTGAAGCTGCCCACCATATGTGGGTTCAGGCACGACATTGATCAGGTGATCGGCAATGGCTTGTCTCTGCTCGTCGGTCTCAGGCGGGATGGATACCCGCAGAAACATGGAGACAGCGTTGTCCTCATCATTTTCAGGCGGGTGACCGCGGCCGTCTTTTAGATGGCAACGCTGACAGGCGCGCGCATTGTAAAGAGGGCCGAGCCCATCTGCAGAGGTGGTTGAGCTGGGGGCTGTGACCCAAAGGCGTTTGAAAAAGCCGTTGCCGACAAAAAAGTCGCCTCGAGCTTCGAAGCTCATATTTTGCGAGGGCTGTGAAAAGGCTTCCCGGTCGAAACGGCGTGTGTTTGTCGCGATGCCGCCAGGCAGATTTTCGTGAGGTTCTGCCGCGCTGAAGTCGGTCGTCGGTGCCAAGATCGCCGTGCGCTCCTCTGTCGTCATCTCTGCGCTGGCAGGAGAGGCGAGGACGAGCGCAATCGCGAGGCTCACTATGTTGAATTTGTTACTCACTCTGAGAATTATACGCAACTAGGCCTCTGAACAAAAATGTGGCCCGATGCCGCATGGAGGATTGGCACCGGGCCCCTTAATCCCCGAAAGGGGAGGCTTCACTGCGAGCGAAGCTTATTGGAAGACAGCTTTCGGATTGTCGAGACTGTCTGATCCTTCGATCTCGATTCCGTTGAGTTCGATTGCTGCGACAATCCGCTCAATGGTGCGGGTTTGATCAACGAGGCCGTCGATGGCTGCTTGAACGATGGCATTACCTTTGTCGTTGCCTTCACCGATCATCTGGTCGTACGCCATTTCACCGCTGTCAGCTTTGTCTTTCATGACCCGCATGGCGGCCTGCGTTGCCTCAAGCTTTGTGATCATTTCTGCGTCCAGATCAGCAGACATCTTGCGGACAAGGTCAGAGAGGCTGGCACCGCTGACAACAGTTCCGTCCACCCGCGTATAGCTGCCGCGATAGACGTTGGAAATGCCAAGCGCGTCATAGTAGTGGGAGTTATGTGTGTTGTCGGCGAAGCAATCCTGTTCCTCTTCAGGATCATGAAGCATGAGGCCAAGGCGCATACGCTCACCAGCAAGCTCGCCATAAGAAAGGCTACCGAGACCTGTCAGGATAGTGCCAAGGCCTTCTTTGCCATCACCAAGTGCTGAACGGGCGGGGCCGTTGTTCCCCCAGGCAGCGACCATTTCTTCCAGGTCGGAAATCATGAGATCGGTTGCGGCTACAAGGTAGGCTGCGCGACGATCGCAATTGCTGCCGGTGCAGGCATCCCCTGACGCGTAATCCGTCGCAGGCCGATTGCCAGCACCTGGGCCAGTGCCGTTCAGGTCCTGACCCCAAAGGAGAAATTCAATGGCGTGATAGCCGGTAGCGACATTGGCTTCCACTTCGTCGATCTCATGCAGGCTCTGAAGTAGCTCAGGCGTAATGTTGGTGGCGTCAATCTCGCGGCCCCCAATGGTCAGCTTTTCATTGGCAATGATGTTGGCGGCGTAAAAAGCGTTTTCGTCGCTCTCTTCGCCATAGACGCCAGTATCGACATAGTCGATCAGACCTTCGTCAAGCGGCCAGGCGTTCACTTTGCCTTCCCACTCATCAACGATCACGTTGCCGAAGCGGTAGGCTTCTGTCTGCTGATAAGGAACACGGGCTGCGACCCATGCTTCTTTCGCTGCGCTAAGTGTTTCGTCCGATGGGGCTTCAATAAGTGATGTGATCGCAGACTTCAAAGTCTGAGCGGTTGTCAGAGAGTCCATATACCCAGCTTCTGCAATGTCTGCATATGTGCTCAATATCTCTGCAGGTTCTACAGCATTTGCCAGCGGTGCGGACGCCAAGAAGGCGCCAACTGTAAGGGCGAAGGAAAGCTTCTTCATGATGTCCCGTTGTTTTTGGTGGTCAGCAAAAATGGCGTCGGTTTGGATCTGTCGCGCATGGGGGCTACGGGACAGTCCAGGTTTAAACGGTTTTCAACGACGTTCGCTGTTTTTACTGAGAATGTGTCGCGATTGCAAATTTTGTTATGAGTTGTTTCGAGCGTATCGCGTTAAGACCAAAGCGGCGGAAATCATGAGGAAAGCCGCGGCAAAATAGGGGGCGCCGGGAAGGTGAAGGGGGGTGTCTTCGGCAGTGAAAGTACGAAAGAGTTGCGTCATGAGCAAGGGTGCCGCGATCATGGTGAGACCCTTCAGGCTGGACAGGGCACCCTGCAACTCTCCTTGCGCGTTGTCGGGCACCCGCGCGGTCATAAGACTTCGGATTGCGGGCATGGCGAGACCCATTAAGGCCACAGGGATCAAGGCGAGGTAGGCCATCCAGGCTGTTGTTGCCATTCCGAGGGCAGCAAACCCGATGGCCGCGACAGCCAACCCGATAAAGGCTGAATTTACTTCGCCGAATTGGCTGACAGTCCATCGAATGAGGACGGTCTGGCTGAAAATGACAGTGACACCGACAAAGCTAAGGGCAAAACCGATCTCCCGTTCACCCCAGCCGAACTGATGAATTGCGAAATAAGTGAACACTGCCGGGTTTGCGTCGTGGGCCAGCTGAAACAGGATGGTGGCACCCGCCAGTCCAAGAAGGACTGGATAGGCTCTGAAATGGGCGAGGGCGCCAATGGGATTGGCGCGTTTCCATTCAAAGGTCCGTCGATCCTGATCTTTTAGCGTTTCAGGCAGAACCAGGAACCCGTAAGCGACGTTGATAAAGGCGACGCCTGCTGCGACGAAGAAGGGGATGCGCGGACCCATTTCACCAAGGAACCCGCCGATCACCGGCCCGATGATAAACCCCAGTCCCCAAGCAGCGCCTGTAAGACCAAAATTTTGCGCTCGTTTCTCTGGTGGTGAGACGTCGGTCACATACGCGTTGGCGGTCGCCAAGGTTGCCCCAAACATGCCAGCGAAAATCCGTCCCAGAAACAGCCAGAACAGCGATGGGGCGAAGGCCATGATCAGATAATCGATGCCGAGGGCCAGAAGTGAAATGAGAAGGATCGGGCGGCGTCCAAAGCGGTCCGCCAGATTTCCCATGACGGGCGCAAAGATGAAATGAGCGGCAGCAAACGAGAAAAGTATCATGCCGCCATAACCTGCGGCTGCGGAAATAGGCTCGCCAGACAGGTCCATGATGAGTTCAGGGATCACAGGAATAATGATGCCGAAGCCGATCGTGTCGATCAGGATGGTGACCAAGACAAATGCCAGTGCGTGGCGCCCTGGTTTGCGTGCAGTCATGGCCGAATCCCCCACCAAAAGCCTCTGATCAGCCTAGAGAGACTCGAAGGTTTGGCATAGGTCCGTTCGGGGACAGGCTGATGAATCTGCTCGCTCTGAAGATGTTTCGGCGGGTTGGTTGCGAGGCGTCAGGGCCGCCAGCGTTTCTTGATATTCCTGTACCGCCATCCGTCCATTCTTGCTGAGCGAATAGATACCTGTCTCAATGCGCTCAAACCACCCATAGTGATTGTCGGCCATGAGCCGACGGGCTTTTTCGACGCCTGATATTTTGGAAACCCGTGCTGCTTTGGTCGGACCTTGGTCACTCAGTACTTGGAGGCAACGAAGAGCGTCTTGGCGATAGGCTGTCATCAGGCCCCGGCGCGTTGAGCCCCCTTTGTTTGGATCACCTGTGCGTTTTCCAAATTCATGGAGCAAGTCAGCCTTTTTGTGCTTCGATTTGCGCGGGACGTAGGGGCCCGGGTCCGCATGAGTTTCAACAAACCCGTCTTCCAACCGAATGGTGATCAGACCCAGCCCCAACCGGCGACAAAGAGACATGTTGGCCTTCAGGGATTTTCGGAATGTCGCACCGCTTCCCCGGGGTATGGCGATGTAGACGATGTCGCTGATGGACTGACGTGCAATGGCTTGATGTACAACTGACAAGGTGAAGCCTGTTTTCATCTCCACGATGAGTGGGTCTTCCTCGCCGCGCTGGGCCATAACGTCCACAGCGCCGATCTCACTTTTTACCTCATACCCCTGGCCCTCAAGGAAAGACTTAAGGGGGGCATAAAGATCTGTTTCACGAACCGCGGGCTTGGCCATCGTTCTGCATACCCGGAGAGAGGATGATTCTCCAATAGCGTGTTTTGAGGGCGTCGCCTGGTCTTCAGACTCAATCTGCCGCAACCGGAATTTGAACGCCGTCAGGTCTCGCTTGGGCGCCGCGAATGAGCTTTCCATTCAGCTTACCGGTCGGAACACCGTTCTTGAAAGCGACGTCGCCGGAGATGATGGTGGCGGTGTAGCCGCTTGCCTTCTGGATGAGCCGTTTGCCGCCTGCCGGAAGGTCATGGACGATTTCCGGCGCATGAAGGCGCAGATTGTCGAAATCAATCACGTTGATGTCGGCTTTCATGCCGGGGGCCAGGATGCCGCGGTCATGCAGCCCAACCACCTCTGCGTTTGCTTTTGTCTGTCCGTGGATCAGCCATTCTAGCGGAAGCTTGGGTCCGCGTGTTCGGTCCCGGCCCCAGTGGGTGAGGAGCGTGGACGGAAAACTCGCATCGCACAGAATGCCGACATGGGCGCCACCATCTCCCAGACCGAACGCGATGTTGGGATGGGTCATCATGGTGTGAACATCATCCAGACTGCCACTCACATAGTTCATCAGTGGGAAGTAGAGCAGGGCATTGCCATCCCGTTCCAGCATCCAGTCCAGTACTTGCTCTCGTGGGCTCTTGCCGGATGCTTCTGCTACAGCGCCTGCACTGTCTTCAGGGGCGGGTTCATAGTTTGGCGGATCGCCCAGCTGAAACATCTTGTGATAGGCGGTGCAGAGCATCGTGATGATCTGACCTTCTGGGTAGTCTGGCTCTTCCGCCAACAGCTTCGCCCGGAAGGCCGGGTCGCGCAGTTCCTTCACTTGCTGTTCAAGCGGCAAGTGGGCAATGCTTCTGAATGTCTGATGGAGAAGGAAGGGATTCAGCGTTGACGTGAGGCCCATCAGCACGCCTGTGGGGCGCGGTGGGACCTGGCCGCGCATAGGCAAGCCCTTGGCAGCTGCATCGCCAATGCCGCCCAAAACCTTCTTCCAGATGTCGGGATGCCGGTCGTCCTGCTCAATGGTGAGCGATAGCGGGCGGCCAGAGACTTCCACCATGCCGCGGAGCATGGCGAATTCAGGCTCGAAATCCCAGAAATCGGCGATTAGCTGAATGACGCCTTTATCTGCTTTGCCCATGGCGGCTGCGATGCCGTGGAGCTCGGCCTGCTCAGCCTTGAAGCTTGGTGTATGGGCGCCGTTTTTGTCGCGGTGTTTTTCTGTGCGCGACGTGGAAAAGCCAAGGGCGCCTGCTTCCAGCGCATCAACCACCAGTTCTGACATTTGTTTGATGTCATCATCATTGGCAGGTTCGAGGTCAGCGCCTCGTTGCCCCATGACATAGGCACGGAGCGCACCGTGGGGCACCTGCAGTCCGATATCCAATGCAAGCGGGGATTCCTCAACGGCCTTCATATATTCGGGGAAACTTTCCCAGCGCCAGTCAATGCCTTCGGCAAGGGCGGTGCCGGGGATGTCCTCAACACCTTCCATGAGGCCGATCAGCCAGTCATGCTCGTCCGGTTTGCAGGGCGCGAAGCCGACGCCGCAATTGCCCATAACGGCGGTTGTGACGCCGTGGAAGGTGGAGGGCTGCAGGTAGGGGTCCCAGGTGACCTGGCCGTCATAGTGGGTATGAATGTCGACAAAGCCCGGTGTCACAATCTGGCCGGTTGCATCAATTTCGGTGCGGCCCTTGCCGGTTACTTCTCCAACGGCGGAAATTTTCGCGCCATCAATGGCGATGTCTGCCTTGAGTGGGGCTCCTCCCGTGCCGTCATAAACCGTGCCGCCGCGAATAACGAGATCGTGCATGGGGTTCTCCTCCCAAGAGCATGTCCATTGAGCCACAGTTTAATGCGCCTCAATGAAAAGCGCGAGGGGGAGGCGGGAACGCCAGGGAAACCTTGCGTTCCTTGTCTTTTTTAGGCGGTCTGTGTCTTGCCGCGCTTCTGGATTCCTGCACGGCGGCTTTCCAGGGCATCTGCGGAGACGCTTGAGTTCGCAGCGCCAGAGACTTTGAGCTCTGTCTTGAGGGCGTCACCAAAGGCTTCTGCGAAACCGTCGTCAATCAGCTTCTTATAGGCAGGCAGACATTCCGGCACGACTGTGAGCATGTCGGCTGCAAGGCCTTGGGCAACACTCACCAGCTCTTCAGGTGCGACGACTCGATTCACAAGGCCCCAGTCGGCAGCTTGTTCCGCGCTGAGGAAATTGCCGGTAAGCGACAGTTCTTTTGCGCGATAGATGCCAATGGCGCGTGACAGCTTTTGTGAGAGACCCCAACCCGGCAAAATGCCAACGCGGGCGTGGGTGTCGGCAAAGCGGCAGTTTGTTGAGGCAATGAGAACATCGCACGCAAGCGCCAGTTCAAAGCCGCCGGTGATCGCAACGCCATTGATGGCGCCAATCACCGGTCCGCTGAACTGATTGATGGAGGTGACGGGATCTTTGTGGGTCACGGCATTGTCTGGCCCTGTGAGGCCTTGCTCCCCCAATTCTTTCAGGTCGAGCCCTGCACAGAAAGCGCGTCCAGCGCCGGTTAGGACCGCCACGCGGACATCGGGGTCGGCTTCCAGGTCCTGAAATGTGTTGGCGATGGCTTCGCGAAGTTCCAGCGACAGGGCGTTCATGGCGTCTGGCCGATTGAGAGTTACGGTGGCGATGCCATCTGCTTTTTCGACAAGAATGATTGGGTCCGACATGACTATTCCTCGTGCAAATCTTCGAAATGGGGCGATTTTGATGGCGCCGTCATAGCAGAGAGCGCCTGTCTGAGTCACCTTATCGTGGGGTGAGCCTTAAGGAGCAGGCATACTGGGTGTCTTCACGCTTGAGTCGGACGGGGTATATGCGATCAGACTGGTATTGGGTGCGCCACGGAGCGCTGCTGCAAGACCCTGGCAGATATGCCGGGCGTCTTGATTTGCCGACAGTTCCGCCAGACATGGTGATGGCACGACGACTGATGTCCCAACTTCCCCAAGGGGCGGTTTGGCTGACGTCACCGCTTGTCCGAGCACGGCAAACCGTTCAGGCGCTTGATCCTGCAGCGAATGCGACTGTCGTGGAGGACCTGACGGACCAGGACCTTGGTGGTTGGGCTGGGCGCCGACAGTCAGAGGTACACAAAGTTAATCCCCAGATCGACTGGAGTGAGCCCGCCTCTATAGTGCCGGAAGGGGGCGAAGGTTTTGACGCAGTGGTCAACCGTGTCGCCGCATTGATCCAACGCTTGACACTGCATTATCCCGATCGACCGCTGGTGGTGGTGTCCCACTTGGCGCTCATTCGAGCCGCCATGGTCTTAGCTTTGGATTTGCCTAATAAAGGTGGTTTCCAGTTCGATGTATCGCCGCATTCGCTGACGCATCTTTCCTGGACCGGACAGGACGATCTTTCGGAACAATCAGACGAGCGTTTAGGGACGTGGCGGGTGCACACGATCAACCGGGTGCTGGTCTAAGCATGTTAGTTAAACAGGGCGTCGATGTCGTCCTGAGCAATTTCTTCCCCTGTGTCATTAGCAACGATGTCGGTGGGTGACACCGCGACTGGAGCCGGCTCTTCTGGTTCTGCAAACTCGAGATCGTCTGCGATTACGCGCTCAGATGGCGCGTTTGGAGCAGATGCAGTGTCTAGCTCCCCAGCGACCATGTCGATATCGTCAATGTCATCGACAGAATCCAGGTCATTCAACATCGCATCAATATCTTCCTGCGACGTAGCCTGGTCATCAGCCTGTGGTCCGTTGAGCAGGTGTGCGTCTGGTCTTGGGTCTTTCGGGTCGAGCAGCGCGGTAGACATGGCTCGTTCTTCATCGCCAGGTTCGACCCCCCAGATGCTGATCATCGAATTGACGCGATGTTCCAGGTAATGGAGAACCTGAACAACTTTGGTTGTCCGCTGGCCTGTAATGTCCTGGAAGGAGCAGGCCATGAAAATGGCGGTCGCGTGCGCTTCCAACTCGTCACAAAAGTCTTCGTCAGCCCCTTGCTCTTTGAGTTTTTCAGCAATTTCCTGGGTGCGCTCTGCGGCGGCGAGAATTTCAGAGGTGGCGCGTTCTGTGGCGGTCACGATTGCGTCGAGCTCGCCCGTCGCGCTCATGATCCGATTGTTTCCACCGTCAGTCGGTTTGATAGCCGCAATCTCAGAACGTGTCTGTTGGATTGATGCGCTCATCTCCTGCAATTCAAGTCGCAGGACATCCACGGTCTGGGAAGGCGCAGTTGCAGCTTGGGCGACATTTCCAATGGCTTCAATGGCTGAAAGAAGCTTCTCAGTATCAGCCGTTCTGTTGCGCCGGGTGAATTCTTCAATGAACCACCGGCCCCGCGGTGTTTCCATCACTGCCGACAGAATCGCGTCATATTCCCGCTGTTCGTCAGACGTGTCTTGTCCCGTCTCGGCCATCCGCCATTCCCCTGATGAAATCCCGACTTCCTTCATTATTGGGGAGGTTTATTGCTCAATCGTTGACCGATCGTCAGAAGCTGGACAAAAACAGGGAGCAAAACGGGTTTAGGTGTTAACAAGTTATTTCTGTATAGGGTTGGCACGGCGGAGGTGGGAGAAAATGGGACAAAAAAGGGTCATTGTGACGGGTGCGACTGATGGCATCGGCCTAGTCACAGCGCGCAGCTTGGCGGAGGGCGGCGCCCAGGTCGGTCTGGTTGCCCGGAATCCTGAGAAGGGTGCGCAGGTTGTGGATGAGCTTAAAACGATCACGGGAAACTCCGCTATCACGTTCTTTAAGGCTGATCTCTCAAAGTTCGATGATGTGCGCGCTGTTGCTGATGAAATCCGTGCGACACACTCCGCCCTTGATGTTTTGGTGAACAATGCGGGGGCTATGTTTATTGGCAAGCAGATGTCAGCGGACGGGTTTGAGCTTACCTTCGCGCTTAATCATCTCAGTGTGTTTCTGCTCACCAATTTGTTGAAGGACCAACTCGTGGCTGCAAATCAGGGGCGGGTCGTGACTGTCTCGTCCGCTGCTCACCGTGGCGCAGACTTTAACTTTGCGGACCTGGATGGCCATAAGGGATCTTACTCAGCCTGGCGGGCCTATCAGCGCTCGAAACTCGCTAACATTCTTTTTACCCGCGAGTTGGCGGACCGCTGGAGAGAAACGCATGTGACAGCAAATTGTCTCCACCCAGGATTTGTTGCGTCCAAGTTTGGCGAAAACAACAACACGGCATTCAGTGCGTTGTTTAAAGTTGGCAAGATATTCGCTATCTCGCCGGAAAAGGGGGCAGAGACGAGTGTGTATCTAGCCTCTGATGACGATGTAGCAGGCCAGACTGGCGGGTATTTCACACGCAAGAAGAGAGTGCAGCCGTCACGGGCTGCGAAAAATGCCGATACGGCGAAGCGCCTTTGGGAAGAAAGCTTGCACATGACGGGGCTCGACGGGTGAGCAGGTTTCGAACTTCTCTTGAACGCATGCCTGTCGTGGCCATTCTGCGGGGGCTGCAGCCTGCCCACGCTGTATCAACTGCCGAGGCGCTCGTTGAAGCAGGCATTTGTATTCTCGAAGTGCCGCTTAATGTGGACGGGGCGCTTCGGTCCATTGAGGCCATCCGAGGAGCCGTGGGCGATGACGTGCTTGTGGGCGGCGGGACTCTTAGAACGGTGGACGATCTGGCGGCACTCGCCAATGCAGGCGGTGAGCTCGCTGTCATGCCTCACCTTGATGCCTCACTTGTGATCGGGGCTTTGGACATTGGTCTCATTCCCGTGTCAGGTGTTTTTACACCCTCCGAGGCATTTGCCGCGCTGGATGTAGGTGCTGAAGGCTTGAAGATCTTTCCAGCAGAAGCCCTGTCGCCAAATGCTATTGCCGCGTGGCGCTCTATTATGGCGCGAGAAGAGGCGCTTTTGCTTCCGACTGGTGGCATCAACGCCGAGGATGTGCCTGATTGGTGGGCGGTTGGTGCAGATGGATTTGGCGTTGGCTCTGCTGTGTTTGATCCCAACGGGGACTTGGATGAAACACGTCGCCGTGCTGACGCATTTGTTTCAGCCATTACTCAGGCACGGTCGTGAAAATCTTCTATAAGACGGGCGACTTTGACGAACGAGATGAGACAAGATGACTGGTGTGACGCTTCCTATCGACATTGAGACCATTAAAGGATTTTTGGATCCGGCTGAGGGTGACGCACTTTACCGCGCCGCGCGTGAGGTCAGCGGGCGGGGGGCTTGTCTGGAAGTAGGGTCCTATTGCGGGAAGTCCACGGTCTATTACGGGCTTGCCTGTCAGGAATCTGGCTCGGTTCTCTATGCGCTGGACCATCATCTTGGGTCGGAAGAGAATCAGGCCGGGTGGGAGCACCATGATCCCTCTCTCGCAGATGCTGAAACGGGCATGCTGAATACATTTCCGCTGTTTCGCCGGACCCTTCGCGTGGCCAAGCTGGAGGATACCGTCATTCCGCTGGTGGCGTCGTCGACGGTTGCGGCCCGCCATTGGGCGACACCACTCGCGATGGTGTTTATTGATGGGGGGCATGCGCTTGCGCATGCGCTCAATGATTATCGTTTGTGGGCACCAAAAGTCATTCCAGGCGGCATCCTTGCCATCCACGATGTCTTTCCCGACCCGAAGGACGGGGGGCAAGCGCCCTACGAAATTTACAAAATGGCGATTGCATCGCAGCTGTTTGAAGAGATCGAAACGGTGAAGTCGCTTCGGTTACTCCGCCGCCTCGGCGAGGGTCCGCTCAGCAAATAGGTGCGAGGCGGGAGTCATGCTGATCACTGCGTCAGTTGCGAGGATGACTGCGGCGGCGGTCCAGGCCGGCCGTTCCTGCGGCCACGCGACCTTGTCCTCAAATTGAAAACCCATCCAGTAGGCGCCACAGTCTGAGCGCCATTGGTGCTGCCAGGATAGAAGCTGCTCAGCCTTTTTGCGCTGACCGGATACGAGTAGCGCCATGACGAGCTCAGCGGACTCAGCGACCGTCACCCATGGTTCGTCGACAACGCATCGGCAGCCTTTGCCTTCCGCGACAAATGTGTCCCACTTCCAGTCAAGGCGTTTGATGGCGGCTTCGCCTGTCAACACACCGGCGAGTACCGGATAGTACCAGTCCATTGAGTAGCGGGTCTTAGGCTCCCAGGTGCGATCAAATCTGTGTGGTTTGTCACGCAGAGCTTCCCCCAAACGCTGGCGGGCAATTGTCCAGTCGCGGCTCGGTTCATTCATCTCCCGGGCAATGTGGACTGCGCATTCGAGGCTTTTATAGATGGACGAGCAGCCTGTGATGAGCGCGTCATCTTCCGGCGTGTGAGGATCATCAGCCGCCCAGCGAATGTCACCATGTTCGGTCTGGTGAGCGAGGATGAATTCCATGGCTTTTTTTACGTGGGGCCAGATATCTGTGAGAAAGGTCTTATCGCCGGTCAGCAGAAAGTGATGCCATGCACCTGTCGCAATATAAGCCGCAAAATTCGTATCGCGGACGGGTTTTCCCGCACCTTCTTCACCGCCTGTATAGCGCTGTTCTTCTTCATCCATGGGGACCGCTGAGCCGAGTTCACCCCACCAGGAGCCATCATCCAGCTGCGTGTCCATGAGATAGGCGTATGCGCGTTCGGCTGCCTGCATCTCGCCCAGGACCGCAAGGCCCATGGCAGCTTCCGTATGATTCCACGGATCAATAACACCGCCATCAAACCAAGGGATCGCGCCATTGTCGCGCTGCAGTTCTTTGATGCGCGCAACAGACCCTTGAAAGAAGTCTTCTGGCAGGCGATCACCTTTGGTGAGGAGGGTCATGAGGGGGCGCCCTGCTTGTCAAAATAGAGAACAACACTTTTGCCCATCAAGGGGGCGGCAATTGCTTCCAGTATCCGGGTAACGAAGGGATTATCTGTGATCTCCCATACAAGCAGGCGATGGTAGAAATTGACGATTTTGGAGTCTGTCTTTTTTACCCCAACAGCACAGCGCAACCACCAATAGGGAGAATGCAATCCATGCGCCCAATGGCGATGCTTGAACGTGGTGCCGGTTGCTTCCACATCTTTCTTCAAGCGGCTTGTGCGAAAGATGCGCACATGGCCACCAGGCTCATTGTGGTAGTCGTCAGACAAGGCCCAGCAGATCCATTCCGGCCAATAACGGGGCACAGAGACCGCAAATGTGCCGCCGGGTTTTAGAACGCGGGCGACTTCTTCCAATGCTTGGCGGTAATTGGGGATGTGTTCCATCACTTCAGAACAAACGACCTTGTCGAAAGAATTGTCTGCAAAAGGAAGGCTCAGCGCATTGCCAACTGCCAGCGTACAGCGACGCTTGCTGCCAGGTTCCAGGTCCGGACAATGTTCAAAGCCTTTCCAGGTCTTCTTTACATCGTCAAACGCGAGGTCGATGCCGACCACGTTGCAGACTTTGTGGTGATAGAGGGCATGCACATGTCGTCCTTCGCCGCAGCCAAGGTCGAGCACATACTCGCCGTCCTCAAGCCCCAGCTTGTTGAAGTCTATTGTCTGCATCTTGCATGGCCTGACGGTAAATATCGACGACTTGGCGCGCAGTCCGTTCCCATTTGAAATGGTCGAGCACACGCTGGCGGGCTTTGCGGCCCAGTTCGTCGCGTTTTTCTGGATTGTCGAGAAGGTCTGCAATGGCCGCGGCCAGTGCTTCGGGATTTGAGTGCTCTACAACGACACCGGCGTCACCGACAACTTCCGGCAAGGAGCCGCCGGTTGTGGCAATTACGGGCGCGCCGCAGGACATGGCTTCGCCTGCAGGGAATCCAAAGCCTTCATAGACAGAAGGTGAGATCACCATGGTGGCTTCCGCATAGGCACGGGTGATGTCATCGTCGCTCATGCCGGAGATAAAGGTCACCTTATCCATAAGGCCGCGGCGCTTCAGCTCTTTCTTGGTGGGGCCGTCGCGGAGCTTTCCGATAACGTGGAGTTCCAGGCCGGGACGCTCTTTCAGCAGCTTGTCGTATGCTCGGATCAGGTAGATGAGACCTTTGAGCGGCACGTCGGCGCTCGCACAAACGATCAAGCGATTGTCGACACGCTTTACTTCCGGCATTGGATGGAACTGCAGGTGATTGATGCCGTGGTGCACGACCTGCATCGTATCGAGCGGCAGACCGAAGTCTTTATTTACGTCCTGGCGGGTGCTTTCCGACACAACGATAATCGGGTCAAGCTCGTGAGCGACCTTCATTTGCATGTTGAGGAACGTGTACCAGCGCCATTTCAGAAATTTCATCCAGGGGTTCGGCATTGCAGCAATATCGATGCGTTTATCCATGGTGATGGGGTGGTGGATTGTGCCAGCTACGGGCAGGCCCATATCGCGCACTTTCAGCATGCCCCAGCAAAGAGTCTGGTTGTCATGCATGACGTCATACTGGTCGATCTTGTCGACCATGTATTCCGCAAGCCGTTCGCCGAACGTGTAGGGCTCCGGGAAGCCGCCCCAATTGTGGCTCCACCATTCAAAGAGGTCGATTTTTGACTTCAACATCCAGGGCCGAAAAGCGCGGATCGGGTGGGGTGTTGCATAAAGGTCAAGAGAGGGCAGCTTGATTAGCCCGACACGGGGATCGAGATCCGGGTAGGGCGGGCCTGAGATTACATCAACATGGTGGCCCAGTTCGACCAGCGCCTTTGAGATATGGCGCATATAAACGCCCTGACCGCCGGTAGTTGGGTTGGATCGGTAGCTCGGCAGCAAAATCCGCAGAGCTCGGTCGCCATTGATGGCTTCGACGGTGGCATCCCGGCGATCGTTTGTCTCAACCGGCTCGATAACAGGAGCGAGGGCCTGGTTTTCCAGCGCCTGCGACATCCACCTCTCCTTCTCATTTCCATTATGAACCGCTTCTCAGTCGATTTCGTGGACAGGCGCCAAATTGGCGCAAATGCCCGGGTTTTCCGACGGTCGGTCCTATCAGTTTGACTGGTGAACGTCCATTCAGGCCGCACGACATGTGTCCTGCAGCCTGGTCGGTGCTCGGTCGGCGGGATCATACCCAAGGTGTTGCGTTGCAACAAGCTCCCGGTGACAGAAATGTCAGTTGGTATGCCATTATCTGAAAAGAGAACGAATTGACGCCGGCTCGTCAGTTTGCCTGCGGGATGGGGGTGATCTCATCCCCTTCTGGTGGTTGGCTTACCGGGCCTGACTGATGGTGGACCATGGCCCAGTCCTGGCCCTCGCGTACAAACAGATTGCTGGCGATGAGCCACTCAGCGCCGATCTTCTCGTAACAGGTCACGAGGCCCGTCGTGCCTATGAGATGTGCGGTAGCGGCGTGGCACTCGATTGCGGGTGGCGCTGGGCCACGGATGATCCGCTGCCAGCTCTCCATTACCTCGTCGCGCCCATGTAGGGGCGGCCATCCCGGATGGAGGCAGGAGACGGGTACGGCGACCGACCAGACGCCTTCCAGCGCGTCCATGTCCTGATCAGCGACCGCGCGATAGAAGGTCTCATTGGCAAAAAGAAGGGTTTCGATTTCGCGCATGGGCTCAGGCCGACTTCGCTGCTTCGTCGAGAGACCAGCCGCCTTTGCGTGTTGCGAACCGAAGGGCAATGTAAAGCAGCAGGCCGACGGGCCCCAATATCAGCGTGAAGAAAAGACACGGCACCACAAGCCAGTGATTGATGCCGCGTTTTTGCGCGTCTCGTACCTCCCATGCACCGACAAAGAGATCGAAGACGAGATAGTGGAGCCATCCGGCGATGACAGCTTCGGGCACGGTGAAGGCAACCATGAGTGCTTGGAGTGTGCCGAAACCACCGCCCTCGACGCTGAAGGCGCCGGTTGCCACATAGAATGTGTAACCAATCCCAACGACGATAGGGATCAAGGCGCTGTGCACAAGCGTCTGGGTGAGGTTCCAGTTGGGTGCCAAGGCCAACAGCAACCAGAAGGGAATGATGCCATAGGTCGCGATCAGAAAGACGAGTCCAGGTGTCATATTCAGCTCTCCCAGCGGCCCTCAGGGCATTTTGGAGAAGTCTACGCCTAACGTGGCGTTATGGCGAGAGGCCAATGGAACTAGGTGAAACGTCGCCTCAGCCAATCGGTGACGAGGGCGTTCAGTTCGTCTGGCTTTTCTGACTGGGTCCAGTGTCCGCAGTCCGGAATGATGTGTTTTTCCAGATCGGGAATGTAGTTCTCCATGCCGTCAGTCATTTCGGGACGGAGCACAATGTCGTTGGCGGCGGAGACCATGAGGCAGGGGACATTGATTTTTTCTTCAATGCCTTCGGACTTCTCCCAATTTCGCGTGAAGTTGCGATACCAGTTGATGCCGCCCTCATAGCCGGATTGTTTGAAGGCGTTGACATAATAGTCGAACTCTTCAGGCGTGAGGAGCGGTTCGCCCATCCATTCGCTTTCGGGTGTTTTGAAGGCTTCGCCGAGAGCGAGCTTTTTGTTCTCGTCGGGCTGCGCATCATACTCTGCCAATGTGATGCCGCTCTTGCGATACCAGAATCGCATGGTCTTCTCGATATCCTGCTGAAAGAGCGCTTCGGCAACACCGAATTTCTGGAAGAAGACAATGTACATGTCTTCGCCAAAAGCTTCGCGCATCAATGCGATTGGGTCCATGGGCGAACGAGGGGTGAAGGGTGTGTTGACGCCAATGACGCCTGCAACGCGATCCGGGCGATGCAGCGCCATCTGCCAGACAACAAAGCCACCCCAGTCATGGCCGCAGAAGATCGCCTTCTCCAGACCCATCTCATCCATCATTCCGATGAGGTCGCCCAGCAGATGCTCCATGTCATACTGATCGACAGCGTCCTCGCCTTTGGGGCCGCCTGTCTTGCCATAGCCGCGCTGATCGGGCGCGATGGCGTGGAAACCTGCTGCGGCGACAGCGGGTACCTGATGTCGCCAGGAGTAGCCCAGTTCCGGGAAACCATGGCAGAAAATGACGGGCAGGCCTTCGCCTTCTTCATAGACCGCCATGTTGAGGCCATTGGTTTTCACAAAACGTGGATTGGCGAAATCGACCATGATTACTTCCTGTTGTTCTTATTGATTGGGCAGCTTCACGCCGCCTTATTGTATGTTTCCCAGTCCACCGTAGGGGAGAGATCGAGAAGCTCAAACATCTCATTGCGGTCCGGGCCAATGCGCGGCAAATAGTACGCCTTGTTGCGTTTTTTGCCGCGTGCCCAGCAGCTCATCACCTTGAAAAAGTTTTTCGGTTTTTTCAGCCAGGCATCCGGATGGCTCAGCATATGGAATCCATGCATGGCTTCCCTTAACAGATCCACATCTGACCGAAGAGCAATGTTGATGGCATCTTCGATGAAGCTCTTGGCGAGGCGGGCTTTGAAGCCTGCTTCATAGTCTGGGTTCAAGCCGTTCGCTGCACGCCGAATGGCAGCGCGATCCTGCTTTAACATGCTGTCATAATAGGGACGCACTTCCCTTGTGACTTCCGCGTGATATTGGCGGGCGCGTTCAGCCGGGTCGTCGGTCGCTTCAATCGCCTTTGCGAGGGCTTGTGCTTCAACAGCGGCGAATGAACAGCCGCGACCATAAAGTGGGTTGGTGCGGATGAGATTGTCGCCCATTGGGAAATAATTCAGCACCACAGGTTGTCCATCTTCAATCAGGTGGCGCCACTGACTTTTCAATTCACCCATTCCATAGACTTTGGATTTAGGTTCAACACGGGTTTCCTCAATCCATGGTGCCATGGCTGGCAGTGAGCGGCAGATCGTGTCGAAAACTTCGGGGTGCACAATTCGACGGCGGATCTCCATTTCCACTTCCGGCACTGCCAACGTGATGGAGAAGCAACCATTGTCGGCAGGAAAGACGCCGTATTTGATGTAGCCAAGGTCAGCGCCGTTCGGCAGCTTGCTGCGGGGCGGCTCTTCCTGGCCGGGGCGAAGCCGATAATGGCGCGTGTAATAGAGGATGCCCGCGCCTTCAACGTCCTGGCGCACCTGGATGCCCGACACCTTCAGCCAATCCATGCCCAGCGCGTTTTTACCGCCTGCGTCAACGACCAGATCCGCGGTGAGCGTCTGGTCCTGTCCCTGATTGTCCACAGTTACTCCTGTGATCATAGGTGTGCCGTCTGGTACCCGATCCTGCCTTAGGCCTTTCACGCGTGTCCCCGTCACGAATGTGATACCGGGTAGTCTGGCCGCATAGCGTCGCATGATGAATTCAAGCGTGGTGCGTCTGCTGGTCAGGATCGTGAGATCGTCATCGGCTGGCTCGGGAGTATAGCTGTCGCGCAGGGTGGTCGGGATGCCATCTTCAAAGCGTAGTTCGCGGCACCCCGCGTCGAGAAGCTCCTTCAGCAGGACCGGGTATTTTTCGCGCAGAAGTAGATAGAGGCGCGCGAGGAAGGCATGGCTGTGACGCAGGTGCCCGACGCCGCGGCGTTCCCACACGTCGAAGGCAGCATCGGCGGAGGCATCAGGCGGCGGTGGGTCGCGCTCAATCAGCGTGACTTTGCGTCCTGGTTGGCTCAGAGCCAGCGCTGCATTCAACCCCGCAATCCCGGCACCGATCACAAGGATGTTTTCTCCAGCCACGCGGTTCCTCCCTGAAAACGGTTCATAGGCCCTGCTCTGAGCACTTCGAAGAACTCGAACCCATAAATAGACCGTGGTCTATAAAATAGGTAAGGCGATGATGGATGTCCAGAGGGCCGCTTAGGTGAGGCGGTAGGCCGCGATAGCAAGGCAGAACCATCCCAGCATAAACGCGGTTCCGCCGATGGGAGTTACAAGAACCAGAGATCGACTGCCAGTAACGCCTAAGAAATAGAGGGAGCCGGAGAAAAGCAAGATGCCGATGGTGAAAGCCCACCCGGCGGTTGTGGCCAATGCCGATGGCGCGATGGATGCTACCCAGGCCACGGCCAGCAGTGCCAACGCATGGGTCATATGATATTGAGCGCCGGTCTCAAAGGCGGCGAGGTCGGTCGCGCTGGCGCGAGCCTTCAATCCATGGGCACCAAAGGCGCCAAAGCCGACGGCCAAAAAGCCGTTGATCGCGCCGAGCATGAGCCAGAGTTTCATTAGAGTTGCTCCATCCATAGGTCTAGAAAATATGTGCTTGAGTGTACGCGCTCCAATTCGTGAGTCGATATAGGGCCATCGACGCAGGGGCAGGCATAGCATTTGACTTGGACGCTCTGTTTGTCATGCTCAGCCAAAAGCGCAGGCGAAAAGCCGCGATCAAGATCTTCAGGGAGAGGTCCATGCTCACCAAAGCTGACGAATATCCAATACATCAGACGCCGGAACCGATCGCTTATTCTGGGACAGACCGCAATTTCTATGACCGGTATTTCTTCAACGGATACACGAAGGATGGGTCTCAGTTTTTTGCGGCGGCGCTCGGCGTCTATCCGCATCTTAATGTGATGGATGCTTCTTTCTGTGTGGTGCATGAGGGCGTGCAACACAATCTCCATGCTTCTCGCATCCTACATTCGGAGCGCCTCAACACGAAAGTTGGGCCGATTGCGGTGGAGATTATTGAGCCGCTTCAGTCTGTACGTTTGCTTGTTGATGAGAATGAGTATGGGATCAGTGCAAACCTGACGTTCCACGCCCGTGCGCAGCCAATCGAAGAGCCGCGCTTTATCACCCGCAATGGCTCGCGGGCCATGATGGATGTGACTCGCCTGACACAAAACATCACATGGGAAGGG
>NZQM01000148.1 GCA_002695905.1 Parvibaculum sp. | reverse complement strand
GTAAACGGTACCTATGGAAACTCCTTAAGCACAAGACTCGACACAACCCCTAGCAGTGGAGGAGTGAAAGGTAACGTCCGTGTCGATGTATTACAGGCAGCAGCATACAAAGTCCGTTTCACAGCCCCAGTATCCTGGTCAAGCGCACCACCCCTCAGCGAGGCTGGCACTTGGACCTCGTCTGTAGTTGTTGGGGCAGTCTCGGCATCAGGAATGAGTAGCTACGAGGGAGCCAAGGTCGTCTATAACAACAATACTGAGTTTGGCCTTACCTTAGCTGGTAGCACCAACTTTGTTTTAAACAGTGCTTTTAACTACTCAAAAGCTCTTCCAGCTGGCAACTATACATCAGTCTGGACGGTGACTTGTATTGCGACTTAAAGCTTTAGCATTCCTATGTCTTCTTGGTCTTCCTGTTTACGGCCATGAGATGACCCCAGCTTACCCAACCCTCGTTTTAAGTCACATTGAAAAGGTCCACGTTGCCGTCGTTAAGATCTGGAACTCCAGGGAAGATGTCGAGTGGTATGGGTTGTCTGTATTTGACGAGGACTGGAACCAGATCAAGTTTGCTTCACAGCACCGCACAGTAAAGATTGATCTAAACAACTCTAAGGTCATCGAGATTTACATTAGATCCCAAGATGCTGACCGCGTTGTCTATATCTGTAGTGAGAGCAAGCTATTCAAAGGTACTAATAAAGTTTCACTGATAAGTTCGAGGATCTGTTCAAAAGTAAAGAGATAACCAAATGAGAGCAATTGTAATACTTCTACTAGCATCCCTCTTGTCGGGCTGTATGTACAACTACGCTTTTAGCGACAGTGTAAACAACTCAGTATCTCTTGCTCTTCCAAATGCCGGCAGTAATTACGCATCAGATAAGTTTGATGATGGCGAACTGCGCTGCTCCAATGCAATATCCTCGGCTACTACAATGGAAATAGGTTTGACCTCCATCATCCAAGGGTCAAATGAAACAAGAGGTCGCGTTGGTGATATCGCTGTCTATAGTCGTATTACCTTCCCCCTGGGAGCTAGACCAAAGGCTCGGATCGATTGCCACCGCCTCATGGAGTATTCCCTTCAGATTAAACAATTGGAACTAGAGAAGCTAAGGCGTGAGCTAAGTAAACTAAAAGAAAACATGGTCTTCGAGAATTAGGAGCTAAAGATATGGAAGCAGAGATCGCCGGAGTTAAATTCAAAGGTGCCGGGCGTTTAGCAATTGCATTCACAGCTCTTACCACCCTCGGTGGATTTGGTTGGTCGGGATTCACCCTTTATCAGGAATTTCTTGATCTAAGGGAGGTCGCAAGTGCCTATGTGGCCCCAGACTTGACTTATTTAGAGAAGCAAATCGTTGAGCTAGATGGTACCTCAGAAGCCCTCCAAGGGGTCGTGAGGGAGCAAGTAAACTCCATGAAGGAGCAGCTAGGAATACTTCAGACATCCGTCTACGACCTTAAACTGGAGCTTAAACAGGATCTTACAAGAGTATCAGATCGGGTCGATACTCAGTTAGCTAAACAGACAAACATCTTAGACCAGCAAGACACCAGGAACAGATCAAATGTTCAAACTGTCCGGGGCATCATAACAGCTTTTGAGGGGCGTATGGATAATCGAATTACGAAGCTTAATGAGTCTCTGGACACCCTAGAAGCAGACTTAGATGCCCGGATTACATACGCTCTGAACAACCCTTTAAGCAATTGAGGTAAACAATGACTTGTAAGTGTGAAGACAAGTGCATCTGCCAAGATGGCTGCGCTTGTATTGATAAATGTATCTGTAAACTAAGAAAGGAAAGATAATGCCAAAAGGACCAGGAACATATGGAACTAAGAAGGGTCGGCCACCTAAGAAGAAGGTCATGAAGTAATGCTCAACGCACTCATCGGTCCAGTCTCAGGTTTACTCGATAAGGTAATACCTGATGCTGACGAGAGGAACCGTTTGGCTCATGAGATAGCGACGATGGGCGAGAGACACGCTCAGGACCTCGCTATGGCTCAGATAGAGGTCAACAAGGCTGACGCTAAGGGCAACTGGTTTCAGTCGTCCTGGCGTCCAGCGACAGCTTGGGTATGCGTCATAGGCTTCCTCGTTAACTTCCTCATCTCACCACTCGCTGCACCCTTCGGAATCATCGTACCACAAGCCGACACTAGCACTATGCTACCAGTACTCATGGGTATGCTTGGCTTAGGATCATTAAGAACGCTGGAGAAAGTAAAGAAAGTGAATAAGTAATGGATGAAGCAAAGTTACATCATGAGATCTCCAGGGACGAGGGAACTGGAGGCTATGTCGTGTATTTAGACCATCTCGGTTTAAAAACGTGTGGAATCGGACACCTGTGTATCGAGGGTAAAGACCCAGAGTTCGACCAACCAGTTGGAACACCGATCTCTAAAGAGAGAGTAGCTGAACTCTTCCAGGAAGACATGAGATCGGTCTTACTGGATTGTGAGAGGCTGTATCCTAACTTCTATGAGCTACCCGAAGAAGCTCAGCACATCATCGCTAATATGATGTTCAATTTGGGGTTACCAAGATTGCGTAAGTTTAAGAACATGAAGAAAGCAATCGATGCTGGTGACTATCAACAAGCAGCCTTAGAGATGTGTGATTCGAAGTGGTATCGTCAGGTTACAAAACGAGCAGATCGCTTAGTGAAACGCATGAGATCTATCTAAACCAACGAAGACATCGGTGTAATCCACCGGTGTTTTTTCACCGTCCCCTTGTAATCTGAAGTCCAAGGACCTATGTACAAAGGGTAGAGAGGCCGACAAGGCTCTTATCTGAAGGTCATGGTACCACCTCCCCGGCTCGAACGGGGGACCTCCTGATCCACAATCAGGGGTTCAATCCGGTGGAACCGGGGTTTTAAGACCCTCAGATAAGCATCCAGCCTTAGACGTCTCTCTCAAGTAAAGTAACAGTCAACTTGGGAGAGTATCATGACTACATACAACGACTTCATCGGTCAAAATGCCAGTCGCTACTGGGATGAAACGACCAAAAACTACCCACAGATCATGCAGCACTTGAAAGCTTTTGGTGACTTCAGAGGCAACGGTGAGAGGCAACTAAATGATTTCCAGCCTTTTGATATGGTCTACTTTAGTGACTACTTGCTTGAAGGTGGTCGCTCTAACTCCACAGTAAATCGGTATCTTTCATCTATAGGTAAGATCTTTACCAAAGCACATCGGATGCGAATCACTAAGTATCCAATGACCTATGAAAAGCTAAGAGAACCAAAAGGTCGTAACCGCGTTTATACTAACCAACAGATCTCAGCAATTGTTAGTTACTTAAATGACATACGACCTTGGATGGCTGACTACTGCATCATAGGCGTAAATACTGGCATGAGAAGAGGTGAGATAGCGGGTATTACTAGAGAGGTCTACACAGATGGTGCACATAGCCTTGTCTTAGCTAAAACTAAGAATGGGGATAAACGTCAGGTACCTTTAAATGCACCAGCTAGAGAGGCTCTCAGTAGGCTCCTGAGCGGTAATAGGAATTACTATAATGGGTTCCAAGACAGCACTTGGAAGCGTACTTGGAAGAGGCTTAAAGCTGAGATGGTGAGGATGGGTGTTTTTGCTGAAGATGATGACTTTGTATTCCATTCCATGCGCCACACTTGTGCTTCAAACTTGGTAAATAAGTTAATGGTCCCGACTGTTAAGGTTGCTAAGATCTTAGGCCAACGTCGATTAGAGACTACTATGAAGTACGTTCACGAGGGGAATGAGGACTCTAGCATCGTTCTCATGGAGCAGTTGGCTTCAAAGATTGGGTTTGATCGTGCATCAGTTGTTATCAATTCTGTATATGGCATTAAATAAGATGAGGCGGTTCATCAATAAATTAGAACAGAGTTTGGTCGGGGATATCCTGGCCTTACTCTCAATCATAATAACGACAGTTAGTCTTCTGATTATTTATCAGTTGCTAATCGTTACAATATAAAACTAAACTGAGGTAGGGAGTAATAACAATGAGCAATAATTCGACAGACTGGCACAAAGATGCCAGATGGTTTAACTTTCTTAATCCCACGACGGCCTTTATTGAACGTCGGTGGAAAGAGTTCACAAGACGTGGGTATGCATACTTTTTTGGAGATAAGATACACTTTGACTACGTTAATGCGACGATCGAATGGGAGCTAAAAAGATTTACCATGCGAGAAGAGTTTGAATCAGAGAAAAGCGTTCAGTTTTTCAGACAATCGTTAAACTCATATATGGTGTGGATGGAACTAATGAACTCACACATTAACAGAGGCAACTGTCAGCGACTGACGACTGTAGCGTCAATGGTGGACAGATATTCAATTTCCAGAAACACTGTGAAGCGTATCTTGAAACAGGCAGTAGAGGCTGGTTGGGCGACAGAATTTAAACCAACTAAAACTTGCCCCAAAGTGCATTATGAGGCGACAGAGATAACTATGCATGAATATTCTAATCGTGTAAAACGAGAAGCAACTTTGTTTGATGATGATTTTAACAAGACTTCTATGGCCTTTCAAAAGTTACTAGAATTTGAATTGTACATCGACGATATGTGGCATCTTGGCAATTAATAGCGTCCATGACTGACACCTAAAGTGTCAACCATGAACACTACCCCTGACAACCTCTCTAGTCTAAAATGAGTGACTAGGGAGGTTTTTTATTTCGACAACTGTTAAGACGCTCAGACTGTCTCAAATCGTCTGTTTATTCAGAGGTCAACTCCATGGCGACCTATAAAGTATACTAATGATTAAACGGGAGCAGAAATGAGTATAGCAACGAATAACTATAGAGAACTTGAGAGAACTCAGGTCGACAGAGAGCAGAGTATGCTGAATGAGGGCCGTGAGAGGTACCACAGACGTAACGATCAGCAGCATCCTTCAAATAGAAACGTAGAACACTCTTTAGTGACTAATGCTATCGAAAGAGTCTCTACAGAGATAACTAGAGCTATTAAAGAAGAAGAGCATAGACTAGGCAAAAGATGCACTAGTTTCAAAAGTGAATGGTTTGATGACTTAGTTTCGCTAGATGCAGATATCCTAGCTTACATAAGTTTAAACCAATGTTTTAATCATGCGAGCATTAAGAACACATTTACTCAGACCTTGGTTGCAATCGGAACAAGAGTAGAGCTTGAGGTTTGGTCGGCTGGCTTAAGAGAGTTCGATAGGCACATAGGTAAACTTGTGACGAGCCAAGCTACCAGTGGTCACTCTAGTTTTGAATACCGAAGGAGGAATGCCCTAAGAGCTGCCTCCAAGTTTGGCTACCAGAGAGACAAATGGACAAGGAAGAAGAAGGTCAAATGTGCATCAGTATTGCTTAATGCAGTGTTGTCGCATTCTGATCTCTTTGAAATCTTTGAGACAGGTAGCTTTAAGGACACTAAGAGGTTTGTCGTATTAACTGATGTTGCTTACGAGTTAGTAAAGGATGGAAACTTTGATGCCTCTTTTACAGAGCCAATGTTCTCAACTATGGTATGCCCTCCTAGACCATGGGTATCGACGTCCACTGGTTGTTACTTAGATCCGGCACTCAGTCAGACGGTACCATTAGTCAGGCAAGCATCTAAAGCTCAGATGAAAGCAATTAAGCACGACTTTGATCAATGTGCATCTGGAGAAGTACCTAAGTATATCAAAGCTCTTAATATACTCCAGGCTACACCTCTTCAGATTAACAAGACAGTCTTAGAAACAGTAATTTGGTGTTGGGAGGGGTCTAAGAAGTTTGGCTCGTTCCCCAGTTCCGAGGAGTTACCTAAGCCAGAGAAGTTGAGTGATGAAGTTTGGGATAGTCTTACGGACGATCAAAAGGCAGCTAAGCGTCAGGATGGTCGAGATTGGAGACAAAACGTCCTCGATGTCAAAGCAAGCCAATGCATTATGCAACAGACTCTAACGACCTCTAAAGAAATGCTAGGTTACGATAGATTCTACCTACCTTGGAACTTTGATTTCAGAGGCCGGTTATACCCAGTTTCAATCTTTAACTATCATCGAGACGACTGTGTAAAAGCTCAGTTTCAGTTTGCAGATGGTAAGCCTCTAGGAGAGTATGGAGCTGCTTGGTTAATGATACATTTAGCAAACGTAGGTGATTTCAATAAGATATCAAAGCAACCTCTCCAAGAGAGAGTAAGGTGGGTTGAAGACAACCAAGAGATGATAGAGAAGGTTGGTCGATCCCCTAAAGAGAGCTTTGATATTTGGAAGGAAGCCGACAAGCCTTTCCAATTTATTGCAGCTTGCGAAGCATACTGTGGTTACCTTGACGAGGGTGATAACTATGTCTGTCACATAGCACCTAGCCTTGATGGTACGAACTCAGGAACCCAACACTATGCAGCTATCCTTAGATCTAAAAAGGATGGAGCGATGGTAAACCTTACTAAGTCAAATGAAGTCCAGGACATTTATAAGATTGTGGCTGATGCCGTTACCTCCAGAATAAAGACTGAGAAGTCTGAGTTTAAGAAGAGGTGGTTAGACTACAAGATAACCCGAAGTGTAACTAAAAGAAATACGATGGTTTACTCATACTCATCCACACCAATTGGTATGTCGAACCAATTACAAGAGGACCTAATGGATAAGCTCCAGAAGGATAAGTTGTATGGCCTCATTAAAGACCATCCTTTCGGTGATAACGTAAGTCAAAAGAAACATTGTAACTGGCTCGCTAATATCAATTACGAAGAGATAGGTAAGATCTTGAGTTCAGTTCGAGACGGTATGAAGTTTCTCCAGGCAGCTGCTCACACGCTTGCTCTTGAGAACAAGAGTTGTCGTTGGAGATCCCCATCTGGCTTTCCAGCCGTCCAGAACTATACAAAGTGGACTAAGACCAAGGTACGCATCTATTTGTATGATCGAGAAGCCAAGATTAACAAGCGATCTCAGGTTACCGTCAAAGGACCAGAACCAACTACAACTGACAGTCGAAAAGCGAAATCTTCTATAGCTGCTAACTGGATTCACTCCATGGATGCAAGTCATATGGTCGCCACAATACTAGCGGCTGCTGAACCTACTGAAAATCTTGGTGGTAGAGAACCAATGAGGGATTTTATGGTGATCCATGATAGCTTCGCTACAACGGCCTGTAACACTATTGATTTGTTTCAGATTGTTAGAGAGGCATTCGTCAGCCAATACACCGGTGAGTGCCCCTTAGAAAGCTTCTTAGAGGGTGTCAGGCAGCAGTTAAATGACCCTACTGATGCAAGGCTATTAGAAGTACCTCAGAAGGGTGATTTAGACATCTATCAGGTCTTAGAAAGCGACTACTGTTTCAGTTAAAAACTCCATGGTTACCTATAAAGTATATACAATTCTGTATTGCTCCAAAATGGAAACTAAAGGAGACAGCCAAGATGGCTAATTCAAAACCTAAATTTCAAACTGACTTAGGATATGTCAGATACGTTTACCTTAATCGCAAGGACACTGAGTTCAAAGAGGACGGTGAATATAAAGTCCAAATCAACCAGGACAAGAAAGCTGCCGAAGCTTTAAAAACCAAAGTTCATGAGGCAATCAAAGATGCTGGTATGGATGGCAACAAGAAGATCCAATTACCCTGGCAAACCGGGGCTGGCGAGGATATCGTCGATGATGAAGGAAAGCTCTTTTTTAAATGTCGAAGTGCCTATGATCCAAAGTTCTATAACAAGGACGGCAATCCGATTGTCCCAAGTAAAGTTCCAGCTATCTGGGCTGGGTCAGTTCTTCGCATCGGTGGCATGATCAATGTCTACAAAAACTCTGGTAACGCTGGAGCTAGTTTACTGATTAACAAAGTCCAAATCTCTACTCTCGTAGAAAGTGCAGATAATGGCTTTGATGCAGTAGATGGAGAGTTTATCGGAGATCTCGATGAGGGCATGGACCAGATCGAAGACGCAGCGAGGTTTTAGGAGCGGATTAGAGGACAAGATAGCTGAGCAAATTAAGATAGCTGGCCTTAGTGTCCTTTATGAAACCGACAAGATCTCTTATGTCGTCCCAGCTCGATCAGCGAAGTACACTCCTGATTTTAAGCTAGGTAACTTCTATGTTGAGACGAAAGGATTCTGGAGTACCAGTGATCGTCATCGTCATTTGTTAATCAAAGACCAACACCCTGACATAGATATAAGGTTTGTCTTTTCCAACCAGAACGCGAAACTCTATAAGGGTTCCCCAACCAGTTATGCAAAATATTGTGAAAAACACGGGTTCATATACTCGCATAAGTGGATTCCGGAGAACTGGTTGGAAGAGGCAAGGAATACACCAGCATAAGGAAAGGCAAGAGAGCAGCCTACTACTGGGTCACCTTCACGGGTGGCCCTTTTTTATTAGCAAATGGGAGAGCAAATGTTACAACAATTAGAAAGCGACAGTGAGTTCGTAACGCATACGCCATGTGAGAAGTGTGGCAGCAGTGACGCCAACAGTCTGTACACAGATGGGCATACTTACTGTTTTAGCTGTCAGGCTCATGTCCAAGGTCAAGAAGAGGCTGATAGCTTTGATGTGTTCGAAGATCCAACTATCGATCTTATTGAGGGCTCCTGGACTAATTTAGATAGCCGTAAGATCTCCTATCAAACCTGTAAGAAGTTTGATTACCGTGTTGGAGAATACAAAGGTAAGCCTGTCCAGATTGCAAACTACCGCAATGACAAGGGCCAGGTTGTCGCTCAGAAGATTAGAGACAAGGATAAGAACTTCTCCATCCTCGGTAATGGCAAAGGCATGACGCTCTTTGGTAGCCACAGATGGCGAACAGGTAAAAAGATAATCATTTGCGAAGGTGAGATAGACGCCATGAGTGTGGCACAAGTCATTAAGTCTCCCTCATGGGCTTGTGTCAGCCTCCCCAATGGCGCTCCCTCCGCGAAAAAGTCGATCAAGAGAAACTGGGATTACCTCCTCGGTTTCGAAGAGATCGTCTTGTGCTTTGATCAGGATGAACCTGGTCAAGCAGCTGCACAGGAATGTGCAGAAGTTCTCCCCCTCGGTAAAACATCAATTGTGACTCTCCCACACAATCATGATGCCAACGAATTGTTGGTCCGAGGGGAAGAACATGAATTAGTCAAAGCCATCTTCAATGCAAAGCCTTATAGGCCAGATGGTGTAATAGCCGCACTAGACCTCAGAGCCGAGATTGCACAGACCGATGCGGCTTCGGACGTTTGCTACCCATTCGCTAGGCTCAACGAGATTTCGAAGGGCTTAAGAACGAGTAGCCTCGTGACAATCGCAGCCGGCTCTGGGGTCGGTAAATCAACCTTAGTTCGAGAGATCTTCTACCACCTTCACCGCCAGAACCAGAAGTGCGGTATGATCATGCTAGAAGAGACAACTAAGAGGACACTCCAGGGCCTCGTTGGCCTCCATCTCAATAAGAACATTACTGTCGATTACGAGGCTGCCACTGAAGATGAAATCAAAGGTGGCTTCGATGATCTCTTCACCCAAGACCATCAGATCTACCTTTATGATCACTGGGGCAGCAATGACTTTGAGACAATTTTAAACCGCATAAGATACATGGCTCAAGTCCTCGAATGTAAGTGGATATGCTTAGACCATGTCTCAATCTTGGTGAGTGCTTTGACCGGTAACGTCAGTGATGAGCGTCGATTGATTGATGAAGTTATGACGAGGCTTAGAACCTTAGTCCAGGAAGTAGATATAGGCTTGATCCTGGTTAGCCACCTCAAACGCCCACAATCAGAAGCTGGACATGAAGGTGGAGCTAAAGTTCACCTGTCGCAGCTCCGAGGTAGTCACGCCCTAGCACAATTAGCAGATCAATGCATTGGCCTTGAGATCGATGCTGAAGATCCAACTTCAGATACCCGAAACATAGTGATGTTAAAGAACAGATTTACTGGTGAAGTCGGCTTTGCCGGGACACTTAAATACAACAGAGAAACAGGTCGGCTCATCGATACCGATATGACTGTTTCCCCCTTCTAATTACTAAAACATCGATTTCAAAAGGAGAGCATCATGGAAGATAAAGAAGACCCAAGGGTTTACGTTAAAGCTATTCGAAGAGAAGCAGACATCTTAGTAAAAGATGCACACAGAACACCTCGAAGACTAACGATGGCTCAGCGAGCTGAAAGCATCATTGCATTGTGTGATCTCTTACATGAGAGGTTAGACCAGTGAAGCGCATAGCATTCGATATTGAGACTAATGGCCTCCTAGATACGATGGATAAGATCCACTGTATTTGTATGATTGACCTCGATACTTATGAGGAACATTCCTATGGACCAGAGCAGATTGATGAGGCTGTAACTTTACTCAGAAATGCCGAGTATATTGTCGGCCACAACATCATAAACTTCGATCTCCCAGCGATAAAAATAGTCTATCCAATGTTCGAGCCTCTAGGCACAATTAGAGACACTCTGGTCATGTCTAGACTGGTGAAAGCGAACCTCGTTGCGGATGACGCCATGGAGCAAAAAACAGGCCTCAGCAAGCGTCTCTGGGGCTCTCACAGCCTCAAAGCTTGGGGTCTAAGAACAGGGTTACACAAAGGTGATTTCGATGGTGGTGACTGGCAGACTTATTCGCCAGAAATGCTTGAGTATTGTCTCCAGGATGTCAGGGTTACAGTGCATATCCTGACCTTCTTCGTGAGGTATGGATTTAGTGATGAGAGCTTCGAGTTAGAGCATGAGTTAGCTCACGTTGCCCTGGCGATTGGTAACAATGGCTGGACGTTTAATATGGAGAAGGCGACTGATCTCTATGCTAAGCTGGCGAAACGCCGGTCTACTTTAGAAGACGAGCTGCAAACATTGTTTGAACCCTGGGAAGAGTACGAAGAGTTCATTCCTAAAGCAAATAATAAGACGAGAGGCTATGTCAAAGGTGAGCCATTTACGAAAGTTAAGGTTGTACACTTCAATCCTAACTCTAGAGCGCACATCGCTCGCTGCCTCATCGAGAAATATGGTTGGAAGCCTAAAGTATATTCGAGTTTAGGTGCAGTCACTATTGATGAGACAATCTTATCCGCTCTCCATTATCCAGAGGCACAGAAACTAGCTGAGTACTTTATGCTGGCTAAACGCCTGGGACAGCTGGCTGAAGGTAAGCAAGCTTGGATGAAGGTGCAAAAGAATGGCATCATCAAACATACGATTATCTCTGGAGGTACAATCTCCGGGAGAGCATCACACCGTGGCCCCAACATGGCCCAGGTGCCTCGTGCTTCAGCACCATACGGTAAGGAATGTCGTGATCTATTCTCAGCCCCAAAAGGCTGGATGATGTGTGGCAGCGACTTATCTGGAATCGAATTGCGGCTCTTGGCTCATTACTTAGATGATGGAGGTAAGTACGCCAAACAGGTTCTTGAAGGAGACATCCACACCTACAATCAAAAGGCAGCTGGCTTAGAGAGCCGGGATCAAGCCAAGACCTTTATCTATTCTACGATCTATGGGGGAGGCGACAAAAGAGTAGGTGAAATAGCTGGAGGTAATGCTAAAGACGGCAAGAGACTTAAAACTCAGTTTGAGAGGTCAGTCCCAGCCTTCAAAAGATTAAAGAACGAATTAAACAATGCAGCTCAACGTG
>NZQM01000147.1 GCA_002695905.1 Parvibaculum sp. | reverse complement strand
GTGATGCTTGGGCATTCCTGGGGCGGCGCTGTGGCAACAGCCTATGCCACGCGTTTTGGACCTGATATGTCGGGGCTCCTGGTTTTGGCCGGTGCAACCCATCCATGGAAAGGACCTGTCGCCTGGTACCACCGGGTACTTGCGAAACCGATCCTTGGGTCGATCTTTCTGTGGCTGGTTGTGGTGCCCTTCGGTCGATTGATGGCATCTGCTGGTGTGCAATCGACCTTCACGCCGGACAGTGCCCCGGAAGGCTATGAGGAGGCACTTGGTCTTTCGTTGCTCTTTCGACCAAACCACTTCCGAAACAATAGTGTGGACACGTCAAACTTGCGCATGCATCTCGCGCGCCAATCGACGCGGTACAACGAGATTAAAGTTCCGACGATTATTGTAACCGGAAATCGTGATCAGACAGTGATGGCCAAACTCCACTCCTATGCGCTGCACGAGCAGATTGTAGGGTCAGAGTTGATTAAGCTGCAGGGCGTCGGGCATATGCCGCACCATGTGCGACCTGACATTGTCATTGATGCGCTTGAGCGCCTCGCAAGCGGTAACGCGCCAGCGGCTGGCACCCATGTGTATCCGCCCCAGAGCGACGCACAAAAAGCTGCTGTGGCCTAGGCAATTGCTATTCGGGAATTGAGGCGGCGGTTGAGCCGACATAGGCGACGCGGAGCATGTTAGTGGCGCCCGGTGTTCCAAGTGGCACACCAGCCATGACCACAATGCGTTGGCCGGGCTGAGCAAAACCTTCCTTGAAGGCGATGTTGCAGGCACGGTCGACCATATCGTCCAGATCCTTAGCGTCTTCGGTCAGAACGCAGTGGACGCCCCACACGAGCGCCAGCTGCCGGGCTGTTTCCACAATCGGAGTTAGGACCACGATTGGAAGCTGAGGGCGTTCGCGTGCCGCGCGTAAGCCTGTTGAGCCGGAATTCGTCCAGCAGACGATGGCTGCAGCGTTCAGGGTATCGGCCACTGAATGGGCTGCGGCGCTGATGGCGTCAGCGCCGGTTGCTTCGGGCTGGGTCTCGCGGGCGTACATGATGCTTGGATAGGTTGGATCGGATTCCACCTGAGCGCCGATCCTGTTCATCATCTCAACCGCTTCTGCAGGGAAGTCGCCTGCAGCAGATTCAGCAGAGAGCATCACAGCGTCTGCGCCTTCAAACACGGCGGTGGCCACATCAGAAACTTCTGCCCGTGTTGGCAGGGGTGATGAGATCATGGATTCCAGCATCTGGGTGGCGACCACGACGGGCTTGCCGTTTCTGCGACACAGGCGGGTGATCTGTTTCTGCCAGCCCGGCACCTGCTCGATGGGGAGTTCCACGCCGAGGTCACCACGGGCAACCATCATGCCGTCAGCAATGTCTGCAATCTCTTGCAGATGGGTGAGAGCAAGTGGCTTTTCGATCTTGGCCATAATGGCCGCGCGCCCACGCGCAATCTTCCGGGCTTCTGCGACGTCTTCTGGCCGCTGGATGAAGGACAAAGCCAGCCAGTCCACGCCCAATTCCAGGGCGAGTTCCGCATCGTGCCGGTCCTTATCTGTGAGGGCGGTTAGCGGAAGCAATGTGTCTGGCAAGTTGACGCCCTTGCGATTGGAGAGTTTCCCTCCAACGGTGACTTCGGTAAGGGCGTGGTCTTTTTGAACTTCCTTCACCCGCAACCGGATGCGCCCATCATCAAGCAGGAGTTGGCTGCCTTCTTCGATGGCTGCAAAGATTTCCGGATGAGGAACGCAGACGCGGGTCACGTCACCGGGCGTTTCATCCAGGTCGATCTGAAAGCTGTTTCCTGATTTCAGGTCTACACTGTCCTCTGCAAATGCGCCGACGCGAAGCTTGGGACCTTGAAGGTCCGCCAGAATGCCGATCGGGCGGCCCAGTTCTTCTTCTACGCTGCGCACCGTGCCGTGGACTTTGCGGAGGCCATCGGCATCCAGGTGGCTCATGTTGAGGCGGAACACATCTGCGCCCGTCGCAAAAAGCGTGCGGATCATTTCCGCTGAGCTTGAGGCAGGTCCAAGTGTTGCGATGATTTTGACGTTGCGGCGCCGCATGTTTGCTTTCGCTCCTTCTTCAACCACCGGGCTTCAACCACCGGGATTGGCCTCTCCGGTGGCCCTTGGGGAATAGTCCTTTCTTCTTGCGCCTCTTGACCCCGAAGGTCAAATGTCACGGGATCAAGACAGGTCACATTTCCTTAGCCTAGCTATGACCCGTCAATGCCTTGTTAAAATGGGGTCTTATTAAAGCGGAGGGAGCTTACGCGGAGACGAGGATTGCTCTGAAATCATTCACATTTGTGAGTGTGGGGCCCGTGGTGATCAGGTCCCCCAATGTCTGGAAGAAGGTGCCTGCGTCGTGGCCTGCGAGGGCCATTTCGGCATCAAGCCCCAGTCTTTTTGCGCGCGACAGGGTTCTTGATGAAATGACAGCGCCAGCCGGATCACTTGCCGCGCCCGACCCCCCGTCAATGCCGTCTGTGTCACAGGCAAGTGCGTGCACGTTGTGTTCACCCTGAAGTTCCAAAGCCAGTGCCAGAACAAATTCCTGGTTGGGGCCGCCTGCGCCGTGGTTTTCCCCTAGGGCCACGGTTGCCTCGCCGCCGGACAGGATGATCCGCGGAACGCCTGGATTGGTATGGGACCTGGCCATGCGGGCGTGGGAGATCGCCAGGTCGAGGGCGCTCGCCTCAAGTTCGTCACCGACAATGGACACTTCACATCCGGCCTCGCGGGCAAGAGCGGCGGCTGCGCTCAATGCGTGAGACCCGGTTGCAATGATCCTGAAATCAGTGTGTTCAAAACAAGGCGCATCGGGTGCCGGTAAGGGTAGGTTTTGTTTGAAACATTCAATGATGGGTTCGGCGATGGGTACGCGGAAACGCTCAATGATGTTGAGCGCATCAAGTGCTGTGGTGCGCGCAGGCATGGTGGGACCAGAGGCGATGACGCTTGGATCATTCCCAGCGACATCAGAGATTGCGAGGGTGATGGAACGTGCCGGATGGATCGCTTCGGCCAATCTACCGCCCTTGATGCAGGAGAGGTGTCGGCGCACGCAGTTTATATCTGCAATGGGCGCGCCGGTTGCCAGCAGGGCGCGGGTGAGCTTCTGTTTTTCTTCGATCTTGATGCCGTCAGGTGGCAGGGAGAGGAGGGCAGAGGCACCACCTGACAGAAGTACGACCGCAAGGTCTTCTTCTCTTAGTGAATTTGCCAGGGAAAGCATGCCTCTGCTTGCATTTTCGCCGGCACCGTCTGGAAAGGGATGTCCCGCCTCATGAACCGCGACGTGGTTTGTTGGAACCGTGTGGCCATACCGCGTGATGGCGATGCCTTCGATCTCGGTGCCGGGCCATCTTTCCTCGTAGAAGGCTTCGGCCTCGGCTGCCATTGCAGCGGCGGCCTTGCCTGCCGCGAGAATGACCAGGCGCCCTTCAGGCGGGGCTGGCAAATGTTTGCGCAGGCATGCAGCCGGTTGCACGGCCCGAACGGCCGCCTCGAACAGGTTCAGCAGAAATCTTCTTGGGTCTTCATGAAGGGTCATTCTGAAGGGTGCTCCTTCTTGGCAACCGAGGTTTGTGCAATAGAGGTGAAAGCCTGGTGTCGCATTCCCGGCCTGGTCCGATTATAGTCCGGCTATGCCTGATATGAGTTCGTCCAAGTCTACCAGTAAAGCGCTGAATGATTCAGCCGTAGAAGGATCACCTTTTGAACTGGTTAACGCACAAGGCAATCCAGATGTTTTGATCCTCTGTGATCATGCGTCTGCGGCTCTACCGCCGAAGTATGATACGCTTGGCCTCCCGGCGACGGAATTTCATCGGCATATCGCCTACGACATTGGGTGTGCCGAAGTGGTGCGCGCCTTGGCCTCGCACCTGAATTGCCCCGCAATCCTTGGGCGGTATTCGCGGCTTTTGGTGGATTTGAACCGGGGGCCGGATGATCCGACCATTGTCATGAAGCTTTCCGACGGGTCGGTTATCCCTGCCAACGCAAATGTGGATCGCTTTGGGGATGGGGACGAGTTTCAATCCCGGATCGCGCATTATCATGAGCCCTATCACAGCGCAGTTGATGCTCAGATCAAGTCAGCGCTCGCTCAAGGCCATGTGCCGGTAATTGTCTCAATCCACAGCTTCACACCGTTTTGGCGCGGGCGGGCGCGGCAGTGGCATGCTGGTGTGCTCTGGGATAAAGACCCTCGGCTGGCACTGCCTTTGTTGGGAGCTTTGGCAGATCAAGAAGGGCTCACTGTGGGGGATAACGAACCTTATGGTGGGTTTCTTAAAGGCGACACACTTTACCGCCATTGCACGAAGAGGGGTCTGCCCCATGCGCTTTTGGAGATCAGGCAGGATCTGATCGACACAGAGAAGGGTCAGGCTGAGTGGGCGGACCGGCTTGCGCGGATTTTGCCGGACCTAATTGCTGCAGACGGTGTCAGCGAAATCACTCATTATGGTTCAAGAACGGACCCGGCATAACGGATCAGCCCAGGAACGAGACGCGATGGATGCACCCTCCCTCACCCTTGGAATAGAAGAAGAATATCTTCTTGTGGATCGCGAAACTCGTGACCTGGTGCGTAATCCGCCGGATGCGTTGATGGATCAACTCCACAAAGCGATTGCTGAACAGGTCACGTCGGAATTTCTTCGATGCCAGGTTGAGGTGGGCACAAAGGTCTGCGCCGAAATTGGTGAAGCGCGGGCCGAACTTATCCGCTTGCGACGGTTGGTTGTGGAGGTGGCAGATGGTTTCGGATATGCACCTATAGCGGCCAGCACGCACCCCTTCAGCCATTGGGATGAGCAGGAACACACGAAGAAAGAGCGCTATGACGCGCTGGCGCGTGATCTGGCGGGCGCAGCGCGACGGATGGTGATTTCAGGCATGCATGTGCATGTTGGGATTGAGGAGGATGATCTGCGGATCGATCTTATGAACCAGGTGCGCTATTTCCTTCCGCATCTGCTGGCACTCTCCTCTTCTTCTCCCTTCTGGCAGGGGGAAGATATGGGCCTCCAGTCCTACCGTCTGACCATCTGGGACGCGCTGCCGCGCACGGGCTTGCCGGATACGTTCGATGGATATTCAGAATACAATCGGCTGGTCCAACAATTGGTGGGGACGGGCATTATTCCCGACGCGACAATGCTCTGGTGGGACATACGTCCGTCTGGTCGGTTCTCGACCTTGGAAAGCCGGATTACGGATATCTGCACCAGTCTTGAAGATGGTATCGCGATTGCTGCGACCTATCAGGCGCTTCTTTCCATGCTCTATCGCTTGCGTCAGCAGAATCAGCGCTGGCGGCTCTACCCCGCCACGCTCATGGGTGAAAATCGTTGGCGGGCGCAGCGTTATGGGGTGAGCGGTGAGCTTATTGATTTCGGGAAGGGGGCGCTTACGTCATTTGATGCACTGTGTGATGAGATTATTGAAATGACGGCTGAAGATGCTGTCCGGCTTGGATCACGAGAGGAGATATCCCATATCAAGCGGATCGCCCGGCGCGGCACGAGCGCAGATCAGCAGAGGCGTGTCTATGGGGACGCAATGAAGGGCGGCGCTGAACCTCGGGACGCTCTTGTGGCTGTCGTTGACCACCTAATTGAGGAAACTGCAGCGGAGCTTTGATCTCACTGCGATGGAAGGATGAGCTGAAATGGATAAATCAACACAGACAGAACTCGAAGCAGCGGCTTTTCGGCGGCTCGTGTCTCATCTCATGAAGCGCACAGACGTTCAGAACATTGATCTCATGATCCAGACGGGGTTCTGCCGAAACTGTCTGGCGGACTGGTACAAAGACGCTGCGGAAGATAAGGGCATTGAGATGAGCAAGGATGCGGCGCGCGAGCATATTTATGGTGAGCCGTTTTCAGACTGGAAGAAAAAGCATCAGGCCGAAGCAACAGATGAACAAATGGCTGCCTTCAAGGCCGCTCAGGAAAACCACGCCTGACCCGTTTTTCTGATCGGTCAGTCGCCGACATAGGCTTCGCACTCGACTTCCAGCACACCGCCAAGCGCCAGGCCATTGGCCCCGAAGGCGGAGCGTGCCGGAAACTGCCCGGGCTCAAAATAGGTGACATAGATCTTGTTGAAATCCGCCCATTGGCTCATGTCAGCGAGCATCACCAGGCATTTGGTGACGTCTGCGAAAGAGGCTCCATTCGCCTCTAGGACAGCCTCAATATTGTCCATGGTCTGGCGGGCCTGGCCTTCCATCCCACCGGGTGCCAGATCTAGGGTTCCAGGAATGTTACCGATCTGACCGGAAAGGTAGAGCATGTTGCCGACACGGACGGATTGGGAAAAAGGCAGATTGGCGTCCTGCATGGCAGGGTCTGTGTACCGCTCTACCGTTGCGGCGTGACTGGACATTGTGAAAATTCCCAATAGCAGGCTGACCAAAATCGCGCGCATTTCTTCCCCTCCTTGAGATTTCATTTTGTGCTGTGAGATTAGCACGTCTTGTGCCTCAATTAATCCACAGCTTTACAGTCCCTTTCCCTTGCTGCTGTGGTGTCTCGTCGATATGGTGCGCGGCTTGGAGCCGATGGTTGCTCCCCCTATTTTCGATACCAGTTCAAGGAAGTCAGATACATGGCGGATGGCACCACGCCCGAAGGGTCAACAACGATCGCGCAAGGTCAGCTGCGTTCTTTTGTCGAGCGGATTGAACGGTTGGAAGAAGAAAAGGCCGCACTCGCAGCCGATATCAAGGAAGTCTATGCGGAAGCCAAGGGAAATGGTTTTGATACCAAGGTTCTTCGCAAAGTGATTTCGCTTCGGAAGAAAGATACGGCAGAGCGGCAGGAAGAAGAGGCGATGCTCGAGCTTTATCTGCACGCGCTTGGTATGCTCGGTTAAAGCCACACATCAAGAGATTCAAAAAGCCCGGCGAGAGTTTTCCCGCCGGGCTTTTCTATGTTGAAGCCTAGGCTTCAGAGCTTTGCACGAATGAAAAAGAGAGTACTCGTGCCGGGTTCAAGAACATCGTCTTTCTTGAACGAAGCGTGGTTGCGAATATCATCATCAAGTAGGTTTGTGCCGACCACACCCAGTTCGATCTCGCGATCTGATTGCGGCAGGAAGAACGTGTAGGTCGCTTCGGCGCGAAGGTCCACATAGCCATTGGTGCGAGTTTCGTTTGTGGCGACATCGTCTTGGTTTTCGGCTCTCAGGAAACTGATGCGGCTGAACAGATTGTCGTTTTCGAAGAAGACGCCTGCCCCATAACGGAGAGGGGTAATGCGGGGCACATTCCCGCCAGCATCCAGTTTGCCGCGGACATAGTCGAAACGGCCGTCAAAGCCTAAACGGCCATCAGCCAGATCAAGGGCCGACCAACGAGCGGCAAATTCAGCACCGTGGAAATCCGCGTCGGATTGGCTGTAGGCAATTTGGGTAAGTTCATCTTCGACACCAGGCGCGCCTTCAACGCCGCAAGTGTCGAATTCTTCGCCACAGACAAAGCCCGTGTTTTGTTTGAAGATGAAGTCGCTGAAGGATGTGTAGAAGAGATTGGCTTCCAAAGAGAGGTTGCCGGTGTTCTGCGTTAAACTCAGGTCGAAGGAGGTTGCACTTTCTTTACCCAGTGTTGGGCTGCCAATCTCGAAGGTTTCGGTTGCTTCATGAGGGCCTTTCGCAAACAGCTCCAACAAGTCCGGTGCACGTTCAACATATTGCGTATTGAGACCCAGGGCGATTTCGTCAGTCAGGTCGAAGACCAGTGCTGCGGCGCTGCTTATGGGTGTGAAGTCGAGCGAACGGCGGCTGCCAAAGTCAGCCAGTTCCTGACCGGGCAGTGTCACGCCTTCTAGGGTTGGTGATGTCGTTCCTAACCCTTCGAGTTCAACCCGCTCAATGCGTCCCGAGACTTGGAGCCGAAGCGCCGGATTGATCTTCCACTCTTCAAACAGGAATGCGGCGAATCTGTTGCTGGTGGATGGCGCAATGAGTTCGCCCCCTTCACCAGCGGCGCTAAGGTCTCGGCTTGCTGCCTGGATTCCCCAGGCGCCTTCCACGTCGCCGATTGCGCGGTGAAGAAGTTCTAATCGTCCCTCCCATTCCTCATTGTCGAAACGGGACCCGATTGTGCCAGTGACCTTTGAGACTTCCTCGTGGATGTAGTCGGAATAGCCGACATCCGCACTCAGGCCGGTGAAAAAGCCGCTGAGATCTTCCAGGCGCGCAGCAGCGGCGTACCGCATTTGCTCCAGATCAATGGCGATGCGATTTGCTGCTGCTTTGGCTCCGGGTACGCGGTAGTCGCTATTGTATTGGGTAACTGAGACACCAACATGGCCGTTCGGCAGGAGATAACTCACACCGGCAGAAAGACCAGACGCTTCAGCGGCGCTGTTTGCTTGTGTTCCTTGCGGTGTTGAATAGTCATCTGCGGAGCGGGCAAAGGCATCAATGTGTACGGCAATCGGTCCTTCGCTCACATCGACAGATCCGCGTCCCATGACGCCACTGTCAGCGGTCGTAGTGTTTGCTTCCGCCTCGGCTTCAAAACCGCCGTCGGGCGCTTTGTCGGGAATGCGGTTATTGAGAACGCTCACAAGACCCCCGATGGCTTCACTGCCATAGCGGAGGGCGGCAGGGCCGCGGATGACTTCAACACGTTCGGCTGCTGAGGGATCGATGGGGACGCCATGGTCCTCGCTCAACGCGGAGACATCGTGGGCAGCGAGGCCATTTTCCTGAATACGGACCCGCGAATTGTCGAGACCGCGAATGATTGGGCGGCTCGCCCCTCTTGTAAACGAAGATTGGGCCACGCCCGGTTGGGCGCCGAGCAGGTTTCCGAGTGTTGCGGCACCGCTCCGGGATATCTCCTCTTTTTCAACAATGCTAACCGGCTGTGCAAGCTCGCTGGTGGTCCGTGCGAGCGGTGAGGCTGTAATGACGATTGACGGTGCATGTACTGGTTCTGCGGTTGCGCTGATTGGAAAAGCGAGGGAGGCGATAGTCAGAACGGTGGCTCCTGCCCTCCGTTTTGATTTGCGGCATTTCGAATTATAGGCGTATTTCATCCTTACCCCCTGATGTCACATGCAAGTTCGTCTCCCCTGTGAGGGGAATGGTTCAAATTCAGAGTTGCGGTCTAGCCGCTAAAGTCAGACCAATCATGCTGGTCCGCATTCGGCACATTGGCCGAGAATTTCAAAGGTTTTTTGGGAGGGCATGAAGCCGGTCTTCTTTTTCCATTCGCCAAGTAAATTGCAGAGTTGGTGGTCTTCAATTTCCTGCACCTGTTTGCAGTCACTACAAACCGCGAAAGCAGTTTCGTGGGCGTGCTGGTGCCCATCGCAGGGAATAAATGCTTTGAGGCTTTCAATGCGGTGCACCCGACCTTCCGCGTTCAGCCGATCCAGCGCCCGATAAATTGCGGGTGGCTTGGGTTTTCGTCCTTCCGGCAGCAGATCGAGAAGGTCATAGGCTGACAGCGGCTGATCCGCTTTCTTCATTGCTTCGATCAGCTGTTCGTCATTGATGGTTCGTGCACGTGCCATTCTCGCCCCCAAAGAAAACTTATAACATACGTTTAAGCGGGGCGGTGAGTGCTGTCAAGGGAGGGCCGTGGCGTCGTGGGAGACTATTGGCGTTGCGCGCTGGTCGCAATATTGAAGGCCACGCGCTCGAAAGTGCGCGGCCTTCGCTCGTTGTGGGCAGTTGCTTTTTTAAAACCGGAAGGTCGTTCTGATGGAGCCGATGATCGCGTCACCATCGTCGTAGGTCAGGCGCGACGGGTTGGTTCCGTCTCTTTCAATGACCGGCAGGTTTTCCTGATAGATGTACGTCGCGTCAATCGAGAGCTTGAACGGCGACTTGTCATTGCCAAAGGTCAAGCCCGCCCAGGCGCGGCCGCCATAGGTTGTCTCGTCATTGCTGAGCGAGGCTTGACTGTCTGCGACCCCGGTGAAGGAAAGTCTGTCTGTGCCATTGCCATCGTTGGAGTCGATGGAGACCAAGCCGCCGCCATGTACAGAGACACGGCCTAGGTCCTTTTCTAGATCGACGCCGACAAAGCCACTCAATGTATCGACATAGACAGCCGTGTTGTAGGCGAAGTTACGTCCGAACCCAGGGATAGAGCCTGTAAAGCGGCTCATACTTTCCTGTTCGCTGTAGGCAACGCCAACAAACGGTGTGACTTTCACATCGCCACAATCAAATGGCAGCCCGCCCTTGGCGTAGAAACTGTCCCACTCGGCATCGACTTCGTAGGTTGCGTTTTGAACAACATTCAGGCCTCCGGCACTGACCAGTGCAAAACCAGATGCGCCCCCAAGAGGACCCGGGATCAGGAGGCCGTCCCCGTTGGGATCTATTGTTTGGGCTGTCCCAGATGCGTTGGCGGTTGTTCTGAGATAGCCAAAAGCCGTCCAGAAACCTTGCGAGCCAAAAATGCCATGACCGGGGAAAAAGATAGAACCATCCAAAGACCCGCCTGTCGTCCTGGCCTCATCTTCCCCGACAGCCACGCCAATGGTTTGTGCCAATGTTACCGCGTTCTCAAAGCCCAGGAATGCCTGACGAGGCAGATTAAGGATGCCGGCGAAGAAGCTCGCGCCTGCGCCAAAGATCGCTGCGCTGGTTGGTTGGGGCTTATCGCACGCTGCGCGCCATTCCCGGAATAGGTCTCCTCTTAGACGATCTAGCATTGATGCATCATCTGCGTCGCGGCTTTCAAAAAAGGCGTTCTCGCCAAGAGTCTGATCGCCAGCGATGGCTCTTCTGACTGACGCCTGTTCAGTAATTTCTGCAATTGCCCCGTTGAACGCGGTTCTGTCACACCGACTGATTGCATTGCGTGCTATTGGAACCTGCTCGTTCACTCTATCGGCGGTAGGTGCGCTAAAGAGCGCGCGCTCGGTGCCCTGAATCTCAAAGCTTGGCGTTGTGGCACTGTTGTCCGCATGGGCTGGCGTGCCCATCAAAGCGGGCAGAGAAAATGCCGCTGAAACCAAGAGATGTATCGTGCGCATTGTGGCGTCCCCTTACTGATTGTCCGTTATGCAATCAAGCAAGGGCGCGCGGGCATTGTCCCCATTCATTTGGATGGGGCGGTTTGGATTTTTGTTGAAAAAGGGGAGCTTTAGAGGCCGCTCAGACGACCCAAAACTATCCTGACGATGTCGGCCTGAGTGTGAGCCCCCAATTTTGCGCGAATGGTGCCGAAATGCCAACGGATGGTGTTGAGGCTTAGACCTCTGTCCGCCGCCAACTGTTTTAGATCGCTGCCCTGTGCAAAAGCGACTGCGAGGTTTGCCTCTGTTGGCGTCAAATCGAAGAGTTCCATTAAGGCGCTGCTTGCGTGGCTTGGCATGCGCGGATCTGCGTTGATCATTAGGAGGATTGCTTGTGCCTCTTCGCCCCTCGTCTCCGGCTCTCTCTGCAAAGGCGTCGCTCGGACAAGCAGCGATCCACCACCAGGACGTGAGATGCTGATGAGAGGCGGTGTTGTTGCATCGTTTTGACCGAGCGTTGCAGCCAGCGTCAGCCCATTGTTCAGGGCTTTTTGTTCTTCAGGTCGAGCAGTTCGCAAATATCTCCCTGACAGAAAGAGGCCGTCTGGCTCGGCTAGGAGTTTTTCTGCTGCCTGATTGGCAAACAATATTTCTCCCAACCTCGTTAGCGTGAGCGCGGGGGAGGGTAGTGCGTCCAGTGTCGCTGCCAGAGTTGCATTTGTTCGGCGCTGGGCCAGGAGTGTTTCGGTGGTTTCGTGTGCGGCTTTTAGGTGCGGCATCAGCTGGCGGAGCATTGCAATGTCGGAGTCATCCACATGACCTTGTTGTCTGCTGCGCTGAATAGCGAAGGTGACACGTCGTTGGGAGTTGTTGATCAGATTTGCGGAGAGGAAGTAGCGCAAGCCAGAGGGAGCGAGGAAGTCCTGATAATATTCGTTTCGATCAAGGTCCTTTTCTGAGCCAATCGTCCGATCAAAGAAAATCGTGCCCTCCGGCGCGCGACTGGAGAACTTCACCCTCGGATTGATGGCGTAGAAATGCCGCTGATAATTGTTTCGACTGGTGGGGCTGAGGATGCCTGAATCTCTGCTGCCAAGGGTTTTGGATTGTTTGTCGACGGCCTCAAACAGGGCGCCTGCGCCGCTCATGTTCGTTGCAATCTGCTGAAGGGCATCAGGCCAGCGTTCGGGTTCACCTACAGCACTGTAAATAGTGTTCACCAAGCGCAACAGATTTTCTGACCGAGCCATGCCGATAGACTTGTCGATCTAAAAGCGCAGGTCAATCTGCGAGCAAGCCTCGCGAGGTAAACTTTTTCGACGTATCAGTTATTAGCGCGTTACATCAAGACCCAGATCGCGGACTTTGCGATAGAGCGTAGAGCGCCCAATGCCCAAACGCCGAGCGACTTCCGACATATGGCCTTTATACTTGTCGATGGCCATGCGGATGAGATCCGCTTCAATGTCTTCCAGCTTGCGGAGTTCACCGCCGTCGTCGGTCACTGTGATGCCCTCGCCGAAGGTGGAGCGGGCAAATGCAGCAATGCCGTTTGATGAGGTCGCTGGATCGCCAGTGATCATGGCGGGTTGTGGTTCGGCCTGAACGCCTGGCGCAGAAGGTGCGGTGGCGAAAATGGGTTCGTACCCTTCAACCTGTGCAGCGATCTGCGGGAAGTCGGCAATGGTCAGCATGTCGCCATCACATAATACAATGGCGCGGAAGACCGTGTTTTCCAGTTGGCGTACATTACCCGGCCAATCATAGGCCGCGAGCATGCCCATGGCGTCGGGTGCTACACCGGCAACTTTTTTACCTTCTTCAGCCGCGATGCGCTGAACGAAATGGGTGACAAGGTCTGGAACATCTTCTTTGCGGTCGCGGACCGGCGGCAGAAAGATGGGGAAGACATTCAGTCTGTAATAGAGGTCTTCGCGGAAGCGCCCGTCAGTCACCATCTGAATGAGATCTCGATTGGTCGCTGAGATGAGACGAATGTCGACTTTCACCGGCCGCTTGGCGCCAACTGGATCGACTTCACCTTCTTGAATGGCACGGAGCAGCTTTACCTGCATATCGAGCGGCAGTTCGCCGATCTCGTCCAGGAAGAGGGTGCCACCATTTGCTTCCACAAATTTACCGGCATGTTTTTCAGAGGCGCCTGTGAATGCCCCTTTTTCATGGCCGAAGAGGATGCTCTCAATGAGGTTTTCAGGGATTGCGCCGCAGTTGACTGTAATGAGGGGGCCACCAGCCCGGTCGCTTTCGCCCTGAATGGCGCTGGCGATCAATTCCTTACCAACCCCGCTTTCACCCTCAATGAGGACGGGAATGTTGGATTGAGCTGCGCGGCGTCCAAGTTTCAGTACTGAGCCCATGGAGGGGGCGCCTGCGATAATGTCGTCAAAAGTTAGCTGGCCTTTGGCTTTCTTCTGCAGGCGATTCACTTCGCCTGTAAGGGCTGTGATCTTTAGGGCATTACGGATAGAGACATAGAGTCGCTCAGGGCTCACCGGCTTCATAACAAAGTCATCAGCGCCTGCCCGCATAGCCTTTACGACCGTCTCTACACCTGCTTGTGCCGTCAATACGATGACTGGCAGCTCGCCGTGGGTTGGGGCAATGGCTTCGAGCACTTCCATGCCGTCCATGCCTGGCATCACCAGGTCGAGGATCATGCAGGAAATGTCCTTGCCATTGGGGCCATTGAGGATATCGAGAGCTGGGTCGCCCCCGTCAGCGCTCACCACGCGGTAGCCATCACGGCTTACGACTTCTTCCAGAATACGCCGTTGTGCTGGGTCATCATCGACGACCAATACCGTTTGAGCCATGCCTACCTCTAGTTCCCCTGACGGTCCGGTTAAGACCGCGGGTGACGAATCACAAAACGAGGCCACTGAGATAGGAAACGAGTGTTCGCGCCCCTCAGCGGCTGTGACCCAATATGGGGCAGACAGGTAAAGGCGGGTTTAAAGAGCGGGAGATTCGATTGTTTCGTGCCCGTTTTTTCGCTGATCCCCGCCAATAATGGTTAATGTATGTGCCGGGTGAGTAAAACTGTCACATTTTGGTCCATAGGTGTTGCGGTGGGGTGACTCTGCGCTCGCAATTAAGGCTAAAACCTGAAACCACCTTGATGGAACCAGCCGATACGTGCGACCAATTGGGTTCATGAATGGCAGTCCGGTGGGGTCCGGGTCCTCCGTATGTACGGGGGGTGTGCTTAAAACGACGACGGAGAGTGGGATGAAAATTCTATCCCGGATGATTGCGGTAGGGGCGATGTTGGGTTTGGCCGCTTGCGGTACCTGGCAGGCTGAGTCCTACCTCAGCGAGGAAATTTCAGGTAGTGACTTTAACGCCTGTCTCGCGCGGGAATATCAAGACCGTGCTACTTCAGAAGCATATGTTGATTGCGACTGGATTGATACAGCACGCATCGTGGAAAAGGGCCGCGCTGCAGCTGCCGGTCAGACGGTAATGCCGTATGATCCAGCGAATTTCGCAGTTTTGCCTGAAGCTCTTGGCGAATTGCAGGAAGCACGTTCTCTGCTTCTTGCCGCACTCGACAATGGTGGTCGCGAAGGCGACAACGCTTGTCAGTGTGCAAAAGCTCAGCGCTACTATGATGGTTGGGTTGAACAAGCTAGCGACAACGACATGGGCATTAACGGCTCATACTTCGGTGGCGTTGGCGGTCCAGTACAGCCAAACCGTGTTGAAGCAGAAAAAGCAGCTTTCTACGAAGCTCTTGCTGAATGCCAAGATGATTTGCCCAATCCATGGACCATCTATTTTGGCTATGATAAATCAAATCTGACAGCGGCTGCTCAGTCGGTTGTTGACCAGATTGCTAGCCAAGTTGGAAGTCGCTCCGTGAGCGTTGTCGGTCACACCGATACCTCAGGTAGCTCCGCTTACAACACGGCACTTGGTCAGCGTCGTGCAAATGCAGTGTCCAGTGCGCTGCAGGCACGTGGCGCGGGCGTATGTAGCTCAACAACATCTGGTGAGAGCAATCTTGCTGTCTCCACAGGTGATGGTGTGCGTGAGCCTCTTAACCGCCGTGCGGTTGTAGACCTGTGTAACTAGGCTTCACACAAAGACTTTGGGAAGGCCCTGGTTTTTGAAACCGGGGCCTTTTCTTTTGGGGAACAGCTTTTTCACTCACTTGTCTCTTTGAGACTCTGTCCGTCGGGGCCATATTCCTTGTTCCTTAGGCGAACGAGCAGCGAGTGATTTTATGGATATGAGTGCAGCCCCCACAGATAAATTGGGCAATCTGCCAGAGTGGGACCTCCGTGTGTTCTACCAGGGGCTGGATGACCCTCAAATCGCCGCTGATATTGCCTCGCTGAAGGAAAAGGTGGCGGATTTTGCCAAGACCTATTGCGGCAAGCTTGCTGAACAAGCTGGAGCTTCTAATGGTGGCGATGCGCTTGCGGCCGCGATCACCACGTATGAGGCACTGGAAGACCGCATGGGCCGTATTGCCTCCTATGCGGGTCTTTTGTTTGCGACTTCGTCAACAGTTCCAGAGCATGCGCGCTTTTATGGCGATATGCAGACCGCGCTTACTGAACTCAATTCCGAGCTCCTGTTCTTTGGATTGGAACTCAATGGTCTCGACGACACGGAGATTGAACAGCTCGCGGCTTCCTCGTCGGCATTTGCTCGCTATCTGCCTTGGGTGAATGACTTGCGCCTGCACCGGGAACATGATCTGTCGACGGAATCTGAGCAACTCATGCAAGACAAGTCTCTGACGGGGCGCTCTGCCTGGACACGGTTGTTCGATGAAACCATGGCGCGGATGCGGTTTGATTTTGAAGGAAGTACAGTCTCCCTTGAACAGTTGCTGGATAAGCTTTCTGATCCTGATCGCGCATTGCGTCAAAAAGCGGTGGAGGCTCTGACCGCGCGGTTTCAGGCCAATCAGCCGCTCTTCACCCATGTCACTAACACGCTGTCGAAAGACCTTGAGCTTGACGGCAAGTGGCGTGGTTATGAGGATGTGGCGGGTGCTCGTCATATTGCCAATCGGGTCGAGGCGCCGGTTGTTGAGGCGCTTACGCAATCTGTCCAAGAGGCCTATCCGCGACTTTCCCATCGGTATTATGCGCTGAAGGCAAAATGGTTGGGTCTTGATCAGTTGGAAACCTGGGACCGGAATGCACCGCTTCCCGAAGAGAAGACCGATCTCATTCCTTGGGACAGAGCCAAAGACATTGTGCTCTCGGCTTATGCCGATTTTGCGCCGGACCTTGCGGCTCAGGCAGCTCCCTTCTTTGATCGAGGATGGATTAATGCTGCACCGCGAGAAGGGAAAGCCGGTGGCGCATTTTCTCATCCGACGGTGCCCTCTGCGAACCCTTTTATTCTGATCAACTATATGGGCCGCACGCGCGACGTGATGACGCTCGCCCATGAGCTGGGGCATGGGGTGCACCAGGTGCTCGCTGCTGACCAAGGCGCTTTGATGGCGGAAACACCGCTGACGCTTGCAGAGACTGCATCTGTCTTTGGGGAGATGCTCACCTTCAAACGCCTTCTGTCTGAGACAACGGACGCAGCCTCTCGCAAGGCCATGCTCGCGTCAAAAGTGGAGGATATGATCAACACCTGTGTGCGTCAGATTGCCTTCTACACATTTGAACGCCGGTTGCATGTGGCGCGGCGTCAGGGCGAGCTCACATCTGAGGATATCGGGAAAATCTGGATGGAAGTGCAGACCGAAAGTCTTGGTCCATCTGTACGTTTGTCTGATGGGTATGAGACCTTCTGGTGCTACATTCCCCACTTCATTCATTCGCCTTTCTACGTTTATGCCTACGCTTTTGGGGATTGTCTGGTGAACTCGCTCTATGCGGTTTATGAATCTTCAGAAGATGGGTTCCAGGAACGCTATTTCGACATGCTGCGGGCCGGTGGATCGCGGCGTCACAAAGAGTTGTTGGCGCCGTTTGGGCTTGATGCGTCGGACTCTGCCTTTTGGAACAAGGGCCTTGGTGTGATTGAAGGCTTTATTGATGAGTTGGAGACGCTCTCTTGAGCAAACGCGATGCTGAAGAAAACAGGCTAAGCGCCCGGGTCGCCCGCTATGCGAAAGTGGGCGTCAATGTAGGCGGCGTCGCGGCCAAGGTTGCTGGTCAACGTCTCATGGGAAGTGATGGATCGTCGGACAAGAATGCGCAGGATCTAAAAGCTGCGCTTGGCGGTCTCAAGGGCCCCATCATGAAGGTTGCACAGATGATGGCGACTATACCGGAAGCCTTGCCGAAGGAATATGCTGCCGAGCTTTCCCAGCTTCAGTCAATGGCTCCTGCCATGGGCTGGCCGTTTGTTAAGCGGCGCATGGCGGCGGAGCTTGGGCCCGGTTGGAAAAAGAAGTTCACCACATTCGAGCGCGAAGCGGCGGCTGCCGCGTCTCTGGGGCAAGTTCATAAAGCAGAGACGCTTGAGGGCGAGGCTGTTGCCTGCAAGCTGCAATATCCGGATATGCAATCAGCTGTGGAAGCTGATCTTAGTCAGCTGTCTCTCATCTTTTCTATTCACCGGCGGATGGACACGTCCATCGATACAAGCGAAATGGCTGACGAAATTGGTCTGAGGCTTCGTGAAGAGTTGGACTATGAACGCGAAGCGGCGCATATGCGTCTCTACGCTAATGTTTTCGCGGAAGAGCCTCGGATCGCTGTTCCAGGTGTTCACGACAGCCTCTCGACGGAACGTTTGCTCACGATGGATTGGCTGGAGGGGCGGCCACTTCTCAACTTTACCGAACACTCGCTGGAAGACCGCAATGCCATTGCTGAAGCCATGTTCACGGCCTGGTGGTTTCCGTTTAGCCATTATGGGGTGATCCATGGGGACCCGCATCTTGGCAATTACAGTGTTCGGCCAGATCTCGGGATCAATCTTCTCGATTATGGCTGTATTCGTATTTTCCCGCCGACCTTCGTGCAGGGCGTGATTGAGCTTTATCGGTCCTTGGAGGCTGATGACAGGGATATGTCTGTTGCGGCGTATGAAACTTGGGGCTTCCGGAACCTCTCCAATGAGTTGATCGATATTCTGAACCTCTGGGCGGGTTTTATCTACGGCCCCCTACTTGATGACCGCGTTCGCTCCATTGCGGATGGCATTTCGCCTGGTGACTATGGGCGCAAGCAGGCGAGTTCTGTTCATGCCGCTCTGAAAGAACATGGGCCTGTAACGCCACCGCGTGAGTTCGTGTTTATGGACCGTGCAGCGATTGGCCTCGGCGGTGTGTTCCTGCATCTGGGTGCTGAGCTTAATTTCTATCGGCTCTTCAATGAGACGATAGCAGACTTTGAGTTTGCACAGCTCGAGCAGCGCCAGGCCGTAGCGCTTGCAAAAGCAGGTGTGCCTGCTCCTGATTTTTCAGCACCCTAACCTTGTTTTGTCGCGTTTTCGGACGGATAACCGGAGCCACTTATCCTGAAAACGCTTTAGAGTGACCTCCTATGACTGATGATCTTTTAGAAGAAACGTTGCTGCCTGTGCCTGAGGGGTACGAGCAGATGAACTGGTCGCGGGGATTTGGCCGCCAGATCGGACCTCTCTATGAACGCTGCGGCGAGGGGCAGGCCTATTCACGGGCGTTTCGTGTTGAAGAGCATCACACCAATGGGATGGGCAATTGTCATGGCGGCATGTTGATGGCTTTTGCCGATACGGCCTTTGGTCATGCAGTCACTGTCGCACATCATCGTTACTGGGTGACTGTCCGCCTGTTGACGGACTTTGTCTCGGCGGCTCATCTGGGCGATTGGGTGGAAGGCTCGGCTGAGATCACCGGCGAAGAAGACGGCTTCATCACCGTCTCGGGCAAAATCTGGGTTGGGGAGCGCACGGTCATGACCGGAAGCGGTCTCTTCAAAGCGCTCGGAGAGCGCCCATGAGCGACGATGTGACGAATAAGCCCAAGGACGGGCTGGTCGTTGATCAGCCCGTCGACAAAAAGGCGTTTGATCTCGCGCCTGGCGACAGCGTCGGTCCCGATGTCATTCAACCCCCCTCCTGGTTTACCCGCGCTCTTGATACGGAGCCTGAAAGCCACACCGTCGATGTTGAGGGATGCCCCATTCACTATCTGCAGTGGGGCGAGCGCACGAAACCTGGTCTCTTGCTGGTTCATGGCAACGGGGCCCATGCGCGCTGGTGGTCCTTCATTGCGCCTTTCCTGGCGCGGGAATATTCCGTCGTCGCCATGGACATGTCCGGCATGGGCGATAGCGGGTTCCGGGATACCTATTCCGTCGAAATGTTTGCTGAGGAACAGATGGCGGTCTGCGAGGCCGCTGGGTTTTTTGAGAATGCTGAACCGCCGATCATTGTGGCCCACTCATTTGGCGGCTTTATCGCTATTCTGACGGGTGCTCTTTATGGAGATCGTCTCGCCGGGACAGTGATTGTCGATAGTCCGGTGAACCCGCCGGATCGCCCAGGTGGGCCTCCGGACAGACAGGTGCGCCCCCACAGGGTCTATAAAACACTGGATGAGGCAGTTTCGCGGTTCCGGCTGGCGCCGCCGCAGCCATGTGAAAATCTCTACGCTACTGACTATATCGCCCGGACCTCGCTCAAACGGGTTGAGGGAGGGTGGACGTGGAAATTTGACCCGAAAATCTGGCAAAGGTTCGAGATTGGGGACACGGTTGGCCGATTGAAGGCGACAAAATGTCGAATCGCGCTGATGAGGGGCGAATATTCGGTCCTGATGCCGGTGGAAATCGGGGAATATATGTTCGATTTGCTGGGGCGGGCGGCGCCGGTGATCGAGATTCCTCAAGCCCGGCACCATGTAATGCTGGACCAGCCGCTGGCCTTTGTGGCGGCGATCCGGGCGCTTTTGGCGGATTGGGAGCATTCTGACCCCACCCACAGAGTTGGCTGATCACAAGTGCTCTCCTATCTGATCATTTTCGACTAGAATTAGTGCACTAGAGAAGGTTGCCGGAGGGGCCGCTTTTGCTATAGTCCGCGCAAATAGGCGGTTTTTTGAAAGGCAGAGGGCAATGAGCGAAGGAAAATCCGACAGCGTTTGGGGTGACACCATGGACGAGGCAGAGCACGAACGCACGTTTGACGGTTTTGTCGCTTTCACAAAGTACGGCACCATCGGGTGTGCGGTGCTTTTGATCTTGATGGCCGTGTTTCTCCTCTAGTCAGGTCTCTTTTTCGCGAGGTCGGTTGCGGATTTCCGTACGGCGCCTCGTGTGGTCCAAGCATTAGAGCGGTTCCGTCTTTCTTCGGGTCAACGGAACCGCTCTCAGTTTATTTCAAACGCATTTCCGGACGGTGAGACTTAAATCCACTTCACCTGGAAATGCTCAATGTGCAATCGACGTGGGGCGTATGTTTGCTGACGTCCCACTAACAGACAATGACGTCATCAAGAACGTCCGTGGTGAAAGGGTGGCGATTAATCCATGAAGCTCGCAATTCCCAAGGAAAGAATGACAGAGGAACCGCGTGTTGCGGCCTCGGTTGAAACGGTGAAGAAACTCACTGGACTTGGTTTTGACGTGGTTGTTGAAACAGGTGCAGGCGCTGGGTCTCATATCTCTGACGAAGAGTTTAAAGAAGCTGGTGCGAGCATCGCTGCATCATCTGGCGAGGCCATCAAGGACGCAGATGCCGTTTTTGCTGTGCGCGGTCTGGATGATGAGCAGTTGGGGGGCATGAAAAAGGGCGCTCTTCTTGCCGCGATCCTGAACCCCTATGGGGACAAGGAACGTGTCCAGAAATATGCAGATGCGGGCATTGTGGCTATCGCCATGGAATTCATGCCACGTATTACGCGCGCGCAGTCAATGGACGTTCTGTCCTCACAATCGAACCTCGCCGGTTACAAAGCGGTGCTGGAAGGCGCAAATGCTTTCTCCCGCGCCATGCCCATGATGATGACGGCGGCCGGAACCGTGGCACCGGCCCGCGTCTTTGTCTTTGGCGCAGGTGTTGCGGGCCTTCAAGCCATTGCGACGGCCAAGCGTCTTGGTGCCATTGTCAGTGCGACAGACGTTCGCCGCGCTGCGGGAGAGCAGATCGAAAGCCTGGGTGGCACCTTCATCATGGTCGAAAGCGACGATGAAGACGGTGAAACAGCTGCAGGTTATGCGAAAGAGATGAGCGAAGACTACAAGCGCCGTCAGGCAGAGCTTGTGGCAGAGCACATCAAGAAGCAGGACATTGTCATTACCACCGCACTTATCCCCGGTCGTGCAGCTCCTGTGCTTGTGACCGAAGATATGGTGAAAAGCATGAAGCCTGGCTCGATCATCATCGACCTGGCGGTGGAGCAGGGGGGGAACTGTCCGCTCTCCAAGCCAGGCGAGACAGTCGTGGCACACGGTGTATCTATCATTGGCATGACAAATATGGCTGGCCGCATACCGGTTGATGCATCTTCGCTCTATGCCAAGAACCTGCTCAATTTCATTACGCCCCAGATCGATCAGGAAGCAAAAGCCCTGAACCTTGATTGGGAAGACGAAACTGTTACCGGCACGGCTCTGACGCGCAATGGCGCGATCATCCATCCGGCGCTAACTGGGGAGACTGCATAATGGGTGAGATTGCTCCATTCATCTTTCTGTTCTCGATTTTCGTGATGGCTATCTTTGTTGGCTATTACGTGGTCTGGTCGGTGACGCCTGCGCTTCACACGCCGCTGATGGCTGTGACGAACGCGGTTTCTTCCGTGATCATTGTTGGTGCTGTTACTGCTGTGGGTGTGGAAGCGCTCAGTGACGGTGCAACGGTTTCCAAGTGGCTGGGCTTTGGTGCGGTGGTGTTGGCCTCGGTCAATATTTTTGGCGGGTTCCTCGTCACGCAACGCATGCTTGCCATGTACAAGAAAAAAGAAAAGTAAGGAGGCGACATCATGTCTGCGAACGTAATCGCACTGCTCTATCTCGCCTCTGGCGTACTCTTCATTATGGCGCTACGCGGGCTTTCTTCGCCTGAAACTTCCCGGCAGGGGAATGTGTACGGCATGGTTGGGATGGCCATCGCCATTCTTACGACGTTGACACTGCTGCAAGCACCAACAGGCCTTACCTGGGGCATGATCGCCGGTGGCGTTCTTGTCGGCGGCGGCATCGGGGCTTTCATCGCTAACCGGATCGCAATGACCGCGATGCCGCAGCTTGTGGCGGCGTTTCACTCGCTTGTCGGTTTGGCTGCGGTGCTCGTTGCCTGGGCTGCATTCATGGCACCCGACGCTTTTGGCATTGGCACGTTTGGCAACATCAAGGCTGCCAGCCTTATTGAGATGTCTATCGGTGTCGCGATTGGCGCCATCACTTTCTCTGGCTCCGTCATCGCGTTTGCCAAGCTCAACGGCAACATGTCTGGCGCGCCGATCATGCTGCCAGCTCGTCATCTGATCAATGGCTTGCTGGCTGCGGCTATCGTCGGCGGTATCGCCTATATCTGTATCGATCCAGCCAATCAGACCATTGAGATGTTCCTGATTGTGACGCTCTTGTCGTTTGTCATCGGCTTCCTGATCATCATCCCCATCGGTGGGGCTGACATGCCGGTGGTTGTTTCGATGCTAAACTCTTACTCAGGTTGGGCAGCGGCAGGTATTGGCTTCACACTCGGCAACATGGCGCTCATCATTACCGGCGCGCTTGTCGGGTCGTCTGGGGCGATCCTCTCATACATTATGTGTAAGGGCATGAACCGATCCTTCTTCAGCGTGATCCTCGGCGGTTTTGGCGGCGAAGAAGCTGCAGCTGGTGGCGGTCATGTTGAGACGCGTCCTGTGAAGCAAGGATCTGCTGACGATGCAGCCTTCATCATGAAGAATGCGTCTTCTGTGATCATCGTGCCTGGCTATGGCATGGCAGTGGCGCAGGCACAGCACGCGCTTCGTGAAATGGCGGATGAGCTGAAACAGGAAGGCGTAAAGGTCTCCTATGCGATCCACCCCGTGGCGGGCCGCATGCCAGGCCACATGAACGTACTCCTGGCTGAAGCGAATGTACCGTATGACGAAGTGTTTGAGCTGGAAGACATTAACAGCCAGTTCTCACAAGCTGATGTTGCTTTTGTGATTGGTGCGAACGATGTGACCAACCCGTCTGCGAAGACGGACACGGCTAGCCCTATTTACGGCATGCCGGTTCTCGATGTTGAGAACGCGGCAACGGTTCTTTTCATCAAGCGTGGCATGGCAGCCGGTTATGCCGGCGTCGAGAACGAGCTCTTCTTCCGGGACAACACAATGATGCTGTTCTCGGATGCGAAGAAGATGGTCGAGGAAATCGTCAAAGCTCTCTAAGGAGCGCTTTGACCTACATCTTTTCTCGTGCAAGTTTTGAAGGGGCGGTGGAAACACCGCCCTTTTTTTGATTGGGGGAGACATGGAGCGCACACTTGATCATTTGATACCTATGCCGGTGTCTGTGCGCGCCTCCGGAGATATCCTTGTTCTCAATGGTCTCTCTATTGATGCGCCGACGCCGCGCCTTCAGGCCGCCGTCCTTCGCCTGCTGAGCCGTTTGAAACAAGCGGGGACGCCTCTTCTTTCCATCGTAGAGGAAGAGCAGGGCACGCCCTTTCTGATGGCGATACCGACCTCTGCGCTCCCGTTCCCGCTGCCAGAGATGGATGAGAGCTATGTTCTTTGCGTTGCGGTTGATGGTGTTCGTCTGGCGGCACCGACAGAGATAGGAGCCTTGCGCGGGCTGCAAACCCTCCAGCAACTCATCATCTACAAGAATGGCGCATGGCAAGTGCCCTGTTGTGAGATTGAGGACCGTCCACGTTTTTCCTGGCGCGGCATGTTGCTTGATACGTCCCGGCATTTCATGGCCAAGGAACACGTGTTCCGTCTGCTTGATTGTATGGAAATGGCCAAACTCAATGTGCTCCACTTTCATCTGGCAAATGACCAGGGATTTCGGATGGAATGCGAGACATTCCCCAAGCTGCATGAACAGGGAAGTGAAGGGGCCTACTACACCAAAGAGGAAATGGCGGAGATCATTGCCTTCGCATCTGATCGGGGCATTCGGGTCGTCCCGGAATTCTGTCTGCCGGGTCATTCAGTTTCATGGCAGGTGGCCTATCCAGACCTCTCAGCAGCAGATGATCCGCCAACACGGATCGGTGAGACGCGCGGCGCCTTTTCTATTCCCATCGATCCGGCGCGCGAAGAAACTTATGTGTTTATCGACAAGTTCGTCGCTGAGATGGCTGAGATTTTCCCCGATCCCTATTTTCACACAGGCGGGGATGAGGTGAATCCGACTGCCTGGAAAGAGAATCCGCGCATCAAGAGTTTCATGGATGCTCAGGGCCTTAAACGGGGACGGGATCTGCAGGCCTATTTCACCGGGCGCTATGCGGCACTCGTGGCGAAGCACGAAAAAATCCCCATCGGCTGGGAAGAAGTTTTGCACAGCGACGTGTCGGAGGATGTGATTGTGCATCTCTGGAAAGACGGAGCTTACGCCGTCGACCTTGCGCGCCATCCGGTTCTCACTTCATGGAACACCTATCTTGATCTCCAACAATCGTCTGAGTGGCTTTACGGGAAGGACCCAATTGATTTCACCATCAATGGTGAAGCGCCGCCGGAGACCCTGAATATGGTTGGTGCAGAGATGACCAATTGGGCGGAGACGATCCACGGTGGCAATCTGGATATGCGGACCTGGCCTCGAGGCGCTGCCATCGCTGAAAGGTTCTGGAGCCCGCGGGCCTATTGTGACGGACGTGGTGCCGAGACGCTTTATGCGCGGCTGGAAGCGTTTGAGCATTGTTTGACGGCGGCAGGCTCACAGCACACAGGCCATGCGGCGCGGGCCTGTGCTGAGCTTTACAAGGGGGTTGATGAAGAGATGCTTGGGCGGTTCGCCGCCCTTATCGAACCTGCGGCTTATCCATTTTTGCGTCGTCGGCGATTGCTTCTTGAGCGCATGCTGCCACGACTGTTTCCTGCGCCGGATGTGGAGCGTTATTCTGATGTGCGACGGTTTGTTGATCACCTACCAGCCGAAAGCATGGCTGGCCGAGAGTTTCGGATGGACGTAGAGGCGTTCTCAAAGACTGGCGATCCGGAAATGGCGCAGTGTATTGCTGAGCGTCTCTTGGCCTGGGAAATGCTCGCAAAAGAGATTCAGGTACTGGCGCGTCAAAATTCTGCTATGCGATCAGACGGCGTTGATCGGATCGGCAGTGGATTGGGCCGCATTGCGCGGATTGGTTCCAGATGTTTGCGCGCGCTGCAGAAAGGACGCTCTTTGTCTTCGTTTTGGACCTGGTGGTACCGCCTGCGCTTAAGGGTGTATGCCTATGAAATTTTCTACCTGGACAAAGATGTGTTGCAACGGATTGTTCGCGACTTGCGAAAGCCCGACGTTCTCAATCGCCATAACATTGCAATTTTGCCCGGCGTCGCCCATTTGTTGGACATGGCTTCCGGGGAAAGGCATTAGGCATGGACATTTATCACGGGTGGTGCGACCTGAAAGATGGCGTGGGCGATATGGAATTCGCGGAGGCTTTCACGACATATATGGAAAAGCTGAAGTCAGATGGGTTTATCGAAGGCTATCGGCTCACGCGCCGAAAGCTTGGACTGGGCGGTGAAGGACTTGGTGAGTTTCACTTCATGATTGAGGTGGAAGGGTTGGCACAGCTGGATGAAGCCTTTGGGTTGGTGGCATCTCGGGCAGTGCCGGTTGAAGGCATTCACTTTGCCGCCAACTCATTGATCAAGAATGTCCGGTTTGCCCTCTACCGTGATTTTCCAGATCCCATGCGCGTCCAGGGGGAAGAACTTTTCTGATGGCTGATGTTGATGTAAGGGCTGCTCTGCCGGAGGACCATGCTTTTCTGGCCGCTTGTATGGGAGGTTTGCAGGAAGCTGAGATAGAAATCGAAGCGAACCGAAATTCTATTGATGCGTCGGCTGAACCTCACCTCAATTGGGTGCTGGACCAGGTTGCTGCGAAGGAGGGTGCCGTTTTTGTTGCAGAGTATCAGGGGCAGCGGGTTGGCTGTCTCATGTGCACAGTGGATGAAGATAATGGGGAATATGTGAAACCCAAACATCGCCGGTATGGCTATGTAAATGATGTTTATGTCGGTCAAAAAGCCCGCGGAACAGGTGTTGCTGACGCGCTCATGCAGGCTGCTGAGGACTTCTTCCGCGATAAGGACCTTACCAATATTCGGCTTGGTGTTTTGAGCGAAAATAAGCGGGCACGGTCGTTTTATGAACGGCTTGGCTGGCATTCCTATGAGCAGGTCTACCGGAAGCAGCTGTAAATCACTCAATAGGTCGCATTTTCGAACCACAAAAGTCTGCAATTTTGTTGAAATGCTTAGAGCCGTTGCGCGCCTGCAATTGTTTTTCTAAAGAAAACTGTTTATCTATTTTCGATGTCTAAAGCTTCCTCACAAAGCCGGTCACGGGGCGCAGGGCGCAGCCGCGCGGCGATCCGGACAATCCTGAAGAATTCTGGCCCCGCTGATGCATCGACGATGGCCGAAGAGTTGGGTGTTGCACCCATGGCGGTGCGCCAGCACCTCTATGCGATGCAGGAAGAAGGTCTCGTTTCATTTGAGGAAAAGGCTGAGGGACGGGGCCGCCCCACAAAATATTGGGCACTGACGGACGCAGCCAATGCCTATTTCCCGGATGCTCATGGAGACCTTGCGGTCAGCCTGCTGACAGAGATGCGAGAGGTGTTTGGCGAGGATGGATTGGAACGCTTGCTGGCGGCACGTACCGAGGATCAGAAGAAAAGCTATAAGAAGCGCCTGAAGGGTGCTGAAACGCTGGAGGCAAAGCTTGGGGCCCTGGCTGAAATTCGCTCTGAGGAGGGCTATATGGCCGCCTCAATGCCTGCGCCTGATGAAGAGGGCGCCTATCTCCTGGTGGAGAACCATTGTCCTGTCTGTAGCGCGGCGGCGGCCTGTCAGGAGCTTTGCAAATATGAGCTGGAGCTTTTCCAGAGCGTTGTCGGTCGAGGGGTGGATGTTACCCGGGAGGAGCATATTCTGAGCGGTGCCAGGCGTTGTGCCTATCGGATTTGTCCCAAGCGCGTGTCGCGTGCATCAGGCGCCAAAAAGTCGCGCTAATTTTCCGCGCTTTTGGGCACCTAGCAGAATTCACAATGTGCGATGCGCCCTGAACGCAAAAAAGCCGCCCGGTAAGGCGGCTCATTTGGCATTTTGGTATTCGAAGCTGGGTTAGCGCTTCTTGCCTGGCAATAGGCCTTCGCGCTGCATTTTCTTGCGGGCCAGCTTGCGGGTCCGGCGAACGGCTTCAGCTTTTTCACGCGCGCGCTTCTCAGATGGCTTCTCATAGAAGTTCCGCAGCTTCATTTCGCGGAAAATCCCCTCACGCTGCATCTTCTTTTTGAGCGCTTTGAGAGCCTGATCGACGTTATTGTCGCGAACGAGTACCTGCACGAGCTATCCCTGCCTTTTCCCAATTGGGTCAGAAATGGCCAAAATTGGCCGAAAACAGCGGGTTTTCACCGCTAACCACTGCGGCAGGGCATTCCCTGCGCAGCGAGGCCGGATAGGTAGCAAAAGAATCGGGGCCTGTCCACCTCAGCTATGGAGAATTTTGGCTGATTGCCGGGGTTTCTCTGCCAGACGATGGGTCAGTTTAGGGCGTGCTTTCTAAATCCGGGTTCTGCGGCGGATTGGGAACTTTACGCTTTGAGGGGCGAAGCCCATATTCCCCCCATGACGATCCGCAAAATTGCCCGCATGGGCCACCCTGTTCTCCAGGGTGTCGCTGAAGCAGTTTCTGAGCCGACCGCGCCGGTGATCCTTGATCTCGTGGCCGACATGATTGAGACGATGGAAGATGCAAACGGGGCAGGCCTTGCCGCTCCCCAGGTCTATGTTCCTCAACGTGTCGTAATTTTCCAGGCACCAGGTGCGCGGGCGAGTGCTGGGATAGATGCAGAAGAGGAATTTGACCCAACAGCGCCGCTTACCGTTCTGATCAACCCAGAAATTGAGCCGGTTGGTGAAGAATTGGAGCTGGGCTGGGAGGGATGCCTTTCTGTCCCGGGTCTGCGGGGTCTCGTGCCGCGCCACCGCCGCATCATCTATCGCGGGGTGGATTTGGATGGTCAACCGATTGAACGCCGGGCACAGGGCTTTCATGCGCGGGTGGTGCAGCATGAATGTGATCACCTGGACGGCATCTTATATCCCCAGCGCATGCCGGATATGCGCGCACTGATCTTCGAGAGCGAAGTTAAGCACTGGCTTGAAGAGACAAATGAAAAGGTATCAGACGATGACTGAGCGAAAGAACACCGGGCCGAAGAAAGATCAAATGGAAAGCGTGCGCGGCAAAATTCTCAAAGCGGCTCTACCTGATGTTCCCTTTGATGGGTGGACAGGTGCTGTGTTGATGCGTGCCGCGAAATCAGCGGGGGTTGATCACGGCCTTGCCCGGCTCGCCTTCCCGAATGGCGCACGTGATCTCGCAGAGTATTTTCTCGCCGATGGTGATCGCCGGATGATCGACCGTTTAGCTAAAAGCGACCTTGCGTCGATGAAGATTCGAGAAAAAATTACGTTTGCCGTTCGTACCCGCCTTGAAGTGGACGCGGCCAATAGAGAGGCGTTGCGCCGTGCGAGTACGTCGTTGCTTATCCCGCCCGCCTCAGGCAGTGCGGCGAAATCTCTCTACAATACGGTCGATGCAATTTGGGTGGCGATCGGTGACACGTCGACCGACTATAATTTCTACACCAAGCGGGCGACGCTTGCGGGCGTTTTTACGACCACCCTGGCGTGCTGGTTTGCCGATGAGAGCGACGGACATGCTGACACGTGGGCATTCCTGGATCGCCGCATTTCTGACGTGATGCAGATCGAAAAGTCAAAGCTCAGGCAACGAAGGTGATGGATGCGTTGCCAGATCCGTTGGGGCTGATCGCCCGTATCCGATATGGATCAACGGGCTAGTTGGGAAAGCAGGCTACGCCAGCATCTCGTCTGGTATGCCTGCCCCTAAATCAATCCATTTGAGCTCAAGAATTTTTGCGGCGACGGTGGAGTGCGCCTGTTCGTCTTCATAGGTGAGCGTTGCCTCCTGTGAGTGAACGCTGACGATGCGGACCGATCGCCCTTCGGCCTTTTGGAGGGGCAAGTAAAGGCTCTGGACCACAGCTCTTTTTCCGGTGCTGTAGACGTTCTCATAAGTCGCGATGGCTCCCACCGGATGGGATACGATCAAAGAAAGAATCTTTGAGACTGTGGCGCGTGTTTCGGGCGCCGTCATTTCAATGAGATTGTTTCCTGTTGGGTCCTCGCCCATTCGCTCGGCTATGCCTGTGCCAGCAAGGCGGTACTGAATGTTCATGGGATCAATGACATCCAGAATGGCAATGTCCTTTAAGATGTAGGCGATCTGGGAGGGGTCTACATCGCTGGTGTGCGGAAGCAGCCTGTCACCGCGGACCTCATCCCAAAACTCACATAGTGGCTTGAGAGCGGGATTGTGGATTTGTTCCGTTATTTTACAGCTTGTCGATTTGGGGCTGTCTTTTTTGTCATCTTTTTCTGTCATGGTCCCCCGACCCGTACGCAACACAACTCAAAGCTCAGGCCAATACACGGCCCAGCCGACTCAACTTGAGTGACAGTTTCTCAGTTTCTTATGTGATTGGGAATGGCACTAATTTTTTAAAAAACTAGGTCGAGTGATCTACTCGTTCTAATCAATCAGATTTGGTGAAACCGCGATTGAGCTTTGTTACGTGTCCCATTTTTCGGCCAGGTCGCGCTTCCCGCTTGCCATAGAGATGCACGGCAGTATGAGGCGCTGACGCATGGGTGATCCACTCATCGGCTTCTGCGCCGATCAGGTTGGTCATTACAGCGTTGCTGTGACGAGCAGGGTTGCCCAAAGGCCAGCCTGCAATGGCTCTTATGTGTTGTTCAAACTGGCTTACTGTGCAGGCGTCTGACGTCCAGTGGCCGGAATTGTGAACGCGCGGTGCGAATTCATTGACGCACAGGGTGCGTGCGTCCTTGTCCGCGAGCACGAAAAACTCGACGCCGATCACGCCGACATAGTCGAGGCCATGAGCGATGCGTTCAGCAATGGTCCGTGCTTCAGCTGCGATCAATTCATCAAGAACCGCCGGAACCGTCGTTGTATGCAATATGTGATCGCGGTGAACGTTTTCACCCACATCATAGGCTGCCGAGGTGCCATACAAGGCGCGGGCCGCAATGACTGAGACTTCTTTTTCAAAAGGCATGAAGCCTTCAAGGATAGCTGGTGCACCGGCAATGGCATCGAAGGCAGCGGCTGCTTCTGACGGGTCGCCTATTTTGACCTGGCCTTTGCCGTCATATCCAAAGCGGCGGGTTTTGAGAACGGCGGGCGTGCCCAGTTTCTCCAGTGCGCTGTTAAGGTCGTCGAGTGTATCTACCTGCGCGAAGGGAGCTGTTGCGATCCCGAGGCCGCTCAGAAAATTCTTCTCGTCGAGCCTGTCCTGAGACGTCGCCAATGCTTTGGGACCTGGGCGGACCGGCGCATGTTCGCTGAGGATGCGCGCTGTTTCGCCCGGTACATTTTCAAACTCATAGGTCACCACATCGACGGCGTCTGCAAACGCAATCAGGGCCGCTTCGTCTTCATAAGCTGCGCGGGTCGCGCTGCTTGCGACTTCCGCTGCCGGGCTTGTTTCTTCTGGCGCATAGATGTGGACGCGCAGACCGAGCTGGGCAGCGGCAAGTGCAAGCATGCGGCCGAGTTGACCGCCTCCCAAGATGCCAATGGTGCTGCCGGGGGGGAGCGCTTTTGCTGGATTCAGATCAGCCATTGCGATCCGGGGTTTCTGCAACCGCATTGGTTTGCGCCTGGCGCCAGGCATCCAATCGGGTTGCCAGGGCGTCGTCTTGCAATGCCAGAATGCTCGCAGCGAGCAAGGCGGCGTTTTTGGCGCCTGCATCTCCAATGGCCAATGTGCCGACGGGGATGCCGCCAGGCATTTGTGCAATGGAGAGAAGGCTGTCCTGCCCGCTTAAGGCTCTGGATTGAATGGGAACGCCCAGCACCGGCAGTGGCGTCATGGATGCTGTCATGCCGGGCAGGTGGGCGGCACCGCCAGCGCCTGCGATGATTACATTGATGCCGCGCTGCTTTGCTGTCTTGGCGTAGTCGGCCATGCGGTCTGGCGTTCGGTGGGCAGAGATGATTTTTACTTCGTGGGGAACCTGCAGTGCTTTCAAAATGTCGGCTGCATGCTTCATGGTTGGCCAATCTGATTGGCTGCCCATTATGATACCAACCTGTGGTGTTTGGGGGGCTGTTGGCTCGGCCATCGTCCGGTTCCGTTCGCGAAACGCGCGGTGCGCCGAAAATGGCGGGGGTGCGCGGAAAGCGGCGGATTATAGGCATGGGGTCCGACTTGGCAAGCGGTCATGAGGGCCTCACAAAGCCTATGCGATCAAGGGGTGGCGGCGCACCATTCTTCGCCCTATTCTGAGCGGGAAGTCACGCCGAATCACTCAGTTTTCTGCGGGTTTTTGCAGGGGTCAGGTGGTGCTCAACAAAGGGGGCAGGCGATGAAGATTGGTGAGAAAAAGCCCGTCGGGAAGACGACCCTCCGCGGCGGGTCTGCGTCAGCGGCTAATACGACACCGTCTGACGTGGTTGGTGTGGATGGTCGTGTGATCAAAGACAGCACCTCCATCATGGGTATTCCCGAGCCGGAACTTACCCCAAGCGTGCGCACCGCCATCATGACCCTCATGGGTGAAGTGGATAAGATGCGCAAGGAAATGCGCTCTGTCCGGGAACGTTTGCGCAGTGCGGAAGCCCTGGCCGACCATGACGCCCTCCTGCCGCTCCTGAACCGCCGGGCATTTGTGAGGGAGCTTTCGACCGCCATTTCTTATGCCAAGCGGTATCAAACACCGCTCAGTCTTCTTTACATCGACATTGATGGCTTCAAGGCAATCAACGATACCTATGGCCATGCGGCGGGAGACGCTGTTCTGAACGATGTCGCGCGCAAAATTATTGCGCATATTCGTGAGTCAGATATTGCCGGTCGTCTTGGCGGCGATGAGTTTGGGATCATTTTACCCCACGCGGCGGAAAAGTCGGCGCGTGCCAAAGCCAGCTCCATCTCAGACGTTGTGGCCCGCGACCCGGTGCTGATGGAAGGTCAGAGCCTGGCGGCGACAATCTCCATTGGGGCTGTAATGATTGGCCCTGACGATGAGCCGGAAGGGGCGCTCGCACGGGCTGACAAGGCGATGTACACCGCCAAACGGTTTTCCCGGTCCGCCCACTAGCTCTTTACGGTTTTAATGTTCGCGCGAGGATGCCTCGGGCGATGATGTCTTAGGCAATTATGTCGGGCGTCAGGCGATCTTCAATTTCGAGAACACGATCACGGAGCGCCAGCTTTTTGATCTTCAAGCGCCGCAGCTGCAAATGGTTCGGGTAGGGCATGGCTTCAAGCGCTTGCACTGCGCCGTCAAGGTCCCGGTGTTCCTGCTTCAGCTGGATAAGCTCTTTTCTGAGCTCAGCTTCATCATCCATGCGTGCGCGCGCCCCGTGTCCGGTTTGTTCTGTTTTCTTGGAGGGGATTTTACGATGGCCCCTTAAAGCGTTCTAGCGATCTCGGGCGCCCCAAACAAGCCTGTTCGTAGGGTGTGGTCTTTGTTTTTCACGATTCGTGTCAAGGGGAAATTCGACTAAAATCCAGCGCAGAATTCAGCCAAACTCGACAGACGGACATGAAAGAGTCACACTTCTTACGTCAACCGAAGAAGACATAAGGAGATATGTATGGCTGTTGAGTCGCGCATCGCCGAGTTGGAAAAGCGGCACGAACTTCTGGAAAGAGCGATTGAGGACGAACTGCAAAGTCCCGGAAGTGATGATTTGCAGGTCACTCAATTGAAGCGACAAAAACTCCGAATAAAGGAAGAGATCGAGCGATTATCGGCAGAGGCCAAAGCCGCCTGATAATCGCGTCACCACAGTTTCTGAGTGCGTTTTAACGCTGGGTACAAGATCACGATGGGTTTGGATTGAAATGATCCAAACCCATAAACGTGATCGGTCATAAAACGTGGAGCGGGATGCGGGCGGAAAACCGCATTTCACTTTTCCTCATCCCGCCTTTTTTATCGCGTTTCCGGACGGTGAACCGGGTCCACTTCACCTGGAAATGCTCAGATGGCCCGGCGTTTTGTATTTTTTGGATGTAGCTCCCCGGGTCAGTCCGGCATGAAGGATTTGCCACCGGCGAGATCTTCAGCCATGCCGCGCAATTTGAATTTCTGCACCTTGCCCGTAGAGGTCTTGGGAAGGTCGCAGAAGACGACCTTTGTGGGGCATTTGAAGTGGGCCAAATTCTCACGACAATAGGCAATGAGATCGGCTTCGCTCATCTCTGCTGCGGTGCTCTTCAATGTGATGAAGGCGCAAGGCGTTTCACCCCACTTTTCGTGGGCCATGGCCACAACGGCAGCTTCCAGAATATCTGGATGCTTGTAGAGCGTGTCTTCCACTTCAATCGATGAGATGTTTTCACCGCCTGAGATGATAATGTCCTTCGAGCGGTCTTTCAGTTGCACATAAGAATCCGCATGCCAGACGCCGAGATCGCCGGAATGGAACCAGCCCCCAGCGAAAGCGTCATTGGTGGCGGTTGGGTTTTTCAGGTAGCCCTTCATCACCACATTGCCGCGGAACATGACCTCGCCCATGGTTTCGCCGTCCTGGGGCACGGGCTGCATGGTTTCGGGATCAATGACGGCAAGGTCTTCCAGCACCGGATAGTTCACACCCTGGCGCGCTTTCACCTGGGCGCGTTCGCCGTCAGGGAGGGCGTCCCATTCTTCGTGCCAGGCGTTTACAACAGCGGGGCCATAGGTTTCGGTCAGGCCATAGACATGGATGACATTGAAACCTTCTTCTTCCAGCGCACGGATGGTGGCGGCTGGCGGCGGGGCAGCGGCGGCAAAGAAGTTCACAACGTTGGGTAGTTTCTGTTTTTCGTTCGCGTCCGCGTTGATCAGAAAGTTCATGACAGTAGGAGCGCCGCCCATATGGGTGACTTTATGCTCCGCGATTGCCGCATAGATATTGGGGGCAGCCACTTTGCGCAGGCAGACGTGGGTGCCTGCGACCACGCTCATAGACCAGGTGAAGATCCAGCCATTGCAGTGGAACATGGGCACAGTCCAGAGATATACGCTGTCGCGGGTCATCTCAGCTGTCACGATATTGCCTGCGGCGAGCAGGTAAGCGCCACGATGGTGATAGACGACGCCCTTGGGATTGCCGGTGGTGCCTGACGTGTAGTTGAGCGCAATGGCATCCCACTCATCATCTGGCAGGGACCAGCTAAACTCCGGGTCGCCGTCTGCGATGAAGGTTTCGTAGTCGGTTTCGCCAATCATTTCGCCCGGACCGTCATATTCCGGATCGTCAATGTCGATGATGCGTGGATCACATTTAGCAAGCGCGACCGCTTCGTTGGCAAGACTTGCGAATTCGCGGTCCACAAAGAGGGCTTTGGCTTCGCCGTGATCCAGAATGAAGGCGAGCGCTGCAGCATCCAGACGGATATTCAGCGTATTGATCACTGCCTTCAACATGGGAACGCCGTAGTGCAGCTCCAGCATGGCGGGCACGTTGGGCGCAAGGACGGCGACGGTGTCGCCTTTGCTAATGCCTTTAGCGGAAAGGGCACTCGCAAGCTTCCGGCAGCGCGCATAGTACTCAGAATAGGTGCGGCGCAGACGCCCATGAACAACGGCTGTTTTGTCGGGGTAAATGCGGGCGGCGCGGCGCAAAAAAGAGATCGGGGAAAGCGATTGATGGTTTGCGGCGTTCTTGTCCAGATCCTGATCATAAATGCCAGTCATGGCTTTTCTCCCCTGTTTAACCTTTTTGCTGAGGGGCTTTTTACCATGAAGTTCGCGGGATCGGGGCGAATTTCGCCGATCAGCCTGTTTGACGGTAACTGTGTTTTTTCAGGGCATTTTAAGCCGGGTGCTGGAGAATATGAGCTTGTCAGACCTCAGAAAGGAGGCACATCATGACCCGTTTCCTCGTCTCCGATGACAATGAAAACGGCTATCGCCTGGAAGATATTCTGACTGCGGTGCGCGCCGATGTTGTTAAGCGGTGTGGGAAGATCGTGGATGACCATCGCGATGAAGCGCATCACGTGTTGGAAAACAACATCCGGGTGTTGTCGCTGTTGAGCGAGGCGATTAAACTCGCGGAGGATTCCACCCATGTGCTGGATAAATCGTTTGGCCCAAGCTCTGCTACAGATGGTGGGGAGCCGCGCATCGGACGTGCTTGAGCGGCCTTAAAGGAAGGCGCCGGTCGCGCCATCCCAAACGAGTTTGCAGCCCACCAGAAATAGAGCCATGTAGGCAAACCGGTAGAACGGTTTCTCAGGAATGAGATCCAGAGCTTTGATGCCCATCCACATGCCAATGGGGGCTAGCGGCATCAGCATGAGCGATGTGGAGAGGTTCGTAACCTCAAACTGCCCGAGCAGTGCATAGGGCGGCACTTTGATCAGGTTCACCGCCCAGAAGAACATGACACTGGTGCCCACATAAAGTCTCTTGTCGAGCTTTTGCGGCAGCATGTAAATCTGGAAAGGCGGGCCGCCCGCATGGGCAACGAAGCTGGTGAAGCCCCCTACCGCCCCCCAGGATATCCCTTTGGTTTGGTTGACGTCTTTCGGTGCTGCTTCTGCGCGGCGTCCGATCCAATGATCAAGCGCGAAGGCGACGGCGATGCCGCCGACGAGCAAGCGCACGAAATTGTCTGTGACATAGCTTGCGGTCAGCGCCGCAATCAAGATGCCGATGGCGGCACCAGGCACCATGATAGCCAAGTTCTTCAAATGAAAGCTTTTGCGATAGGCCCAGACGCCAATCAGGTCCATGACGATCAGAATGGGAAGCAGGATGCCTGCCGCCTGCAGCGGAGAAATGACCAGCGCCATCATCGGAACGCCCAGGATGCCCAGTCCGCCTGCGAAGCCGCCTTTCGAGAGCCCGACGAGCAGGACAGCCGGAATAGCAACGGCATAGAACCAGGGGTCGATAATCATGTCCATAGAACGTTTTCTCCGTCAGACCTCACTCCCACGACGTGAGGCTTGCAAAGCTCCAGCAGGCTTGAAACAGTCATTCGATCAGTTCACCTTCAGATTGAATCGGATGAACGATATAGACCTTTGTGTCGTCGCATTTCCGGACGGTGAACCGGCATCCACTTCACCTGGAAATGTTGTATCAAAAGAAAAAAACGGCCTCACGTGAGGCTGTGCGAAAAAGATCAAGGCCGGGAGGAAAGTATCATGAGTCGCTACGCTGAAACCTATGAGGCTTGGAAAAATGACCCAGAAGGTTTCTGGGCGGATGCCGCGCAGGAAATTGACTGGTCGCGACCCTGGGACAGCGTATTGGAAACAGATGGCGGCGGTGCCTACTGGTTCTCTGGAGCCTTATGCAACACCTGCTACAATTGTCTCGACCGTCATGTGGAGAATGGACGTGGTGAGCAGGCGGCGCTGATCTACGATTCTCCGATCACCGGAAAACAAAAAACTTTTACCTATGCAGAACTGCTCGACAAGGTTGCGAGTTTTGCCGGTGTGCTTCAGGCCAATGGTGTGGGTGTTGGCGACCGGGTGATCCTCTACATGCCGATGGTGCCGCAGGCAGCAGTGGCGATGCTTGCCTGCGCGCGTATCGGCGCGGTTCATTCCGTCGTGTTTGGGGGGTTTGCGGCCAACGAACTTGCGACGCGGATCGATGATGCGAAACCAAAACTCATTGTCACGGCGTCGTGCGGTATCGAGCCTGGTCGCGTGATTGCCTATAAGCCACTTCTTGATGGCGCGATTGAGCTCGCCGCTCACAAGCCCGCGACGTGCATCATTTTTCAACGGGAACAGGAGCCTGCGGTGCTCACACCCGGTCGCGATCTCGATTGGAGAGACGAGATGGAGAAGGCGGCTGCCGCCGGAAACAAACCGGCATGCGTTGATGTTGCCGCGACAGATCCGCTCTATGTGCTCTACACGTCGGGCACGACGGGGCAGCCGAAAGGCGTCGTGCGCGATAATGGCGGTCACATGGTGGCGCTTAAATGGTCCATGAAAAACGTCTACGGCGTTGACCCCGGCGATGTCTGGTGGGCGGCGTCTGATGTGGGCTGGGTCGTGGGACATTCCTACATCGTCTATGGGCCGCTGCTCCATGGCTGCACGACCATTCTGTTTGAGGGCAAGCCGGTGGGGACGCCCGATGCGGGCACCTTTTGGCGGGTGATTTCCGAACATAAGGTCCGGGCCTTCTTCACCGCGCCAACGGCGTTCCGCGCAATCAAGAAAGAAGACCCGAAAGCCTCCCTCATTGCGAATTATGATTTGAGTGGGTTTGAGACGCTCTTCCTTGCGGGCGAACGGGCTGACCCGGACACAATCCAATGGGCGGAGAAGGCACTTAAGGTGCCTGTCATTGATCACTGGTGGCAGACGGAGACCGGCTGGTCGATTGCGGCAAACCCGGTTGGCCTTGGCGCACTGCCCGTAAAGCATGGCTCGCCGACGGTTGCGATGCCCGGCTATGACGTGCAGGTGGTAGACGAAGCGGCGAAGCCCGTGGCGACAGGTGAGACTGGCGCGATTGTGGTGAAGCTTCCACTTCCACCTGGGTGTTTGCCAACGCTCTGGGAAAATGAAGAGGGCTTTCGCGCGTCTTACTTGCAAGATTATCCGGGCTTTTACAAAACCGCTGACGCGGGCTTCATGGATGAAGACGGCTACCTCTACATCATGAGTCGCACGGACGACATCATCAATGTGGCGGGGCACAGGCTCTCCACGGGTGGTATGGAGGAAGTGTTGGCCGGACACCCGGATGTAGCCGAGTGTGCCGTGATGGGCATCGCGGACAAGCTCAAAGGTCAGGTGCCGGTGGGTCTTCTTGTATTGAACGCCGGAGTGGACCGCAATGATGGCGAGATTTCCCGTGAGGCTGTGCAGCTGGTGCGGAACAAGATCGGGCCTGTGGCAGCGTTCAAGACAGCTTTGGTGGTGCAACGGTTGCCCAAGACGCGCTCGGGAAAAATCCTGCGCGGCACGATGCGTAAGATTGCGGATGGGGAAGACTGGAAGATGCCCGCGACCATTGATGATCCAGCGATCCTGGATGAGATCACGGCGGCGATGGCCGAGGCGGGGTTGGTGTCAGGCGGCTAAGGGCTTTGTCGCAATAAGAAACCGATATTCAGCTCTTGTTGTTCTTTTTCTCCTTTCGAACCTTCTTATTGGCTGTCTGAAAGTCGATTTTGATTTGCTGGAGTGCGCCAGTCTCCTTCAGATTCCAAGGAACTCTATAGCACTGACGTGCTTTCATGGCATTGACCTGGGCTTCGATGCGTCGCCACCAGAGCAATATATGCGCAGCTTGCAGGTCTCTTCGGGCTCTGGCCCATTGATGCGGGAGATGGATAACCTTAAGTCCGTTGTCAAATATCGCTTTGACTTGATGGGGGCGCTTTAAGAAGTCTGTATCAGCGGTCAAGATAACATCGCCGCCATCTCCTGCAAATTGAGTTACCCAGTGCACATCAGATGCACCGCGATCGCCAGCTTCAATCACATGGCTTAGTTCAACTTGGTCACTAAGTGCAATTTCTTTGACTGCCCGCACTATTTGTTCGGCTATGTGTTCGTCTGCCCTTATCTTCAAACGGTTAGCCTTGTCTCGAAAGCTATCGCTTCTTCTACCGCGGATTCTGTAGTGCCAAACCATTCTGACACCCGCCGAATATCTCGCTCCTCACTTAGCCATTGTCGATACAGCGCCGCAGTTGGGATTTTCTTTTTGCCGACTACTGGATGCCCGTACGCAAACCTTGGGTCGACTATTACATTTGGACATTCTTCGTGAAACGGCTTCCATTGCTTTGCCAGAGCGGTTTTGGGATCAAACGCTACCCCACGTGACAATGCTTCTTCGATGGTTTCGTACATTTCGTATTGGCCAGACAGAATATCCAACGTCTTTTTTTCATCTTCCTGCTCTGCGGTCTGTTGAAAAATACGTTTGCGGTCTGTCAGGAATTTTGATTTTGATAGGGCAAATGGATGTTGGATACCAAATTCCTCGCGAGCCTTATTGGCAACTTTTCGGAGGAATTGCAGGCTGAGGCCCTGGTTTCTGAAGTGATCGACGAACCTTACTTCGATCAGGTCCCAAAAACTTAGTTCTTGGGTCTTGTTGATTGGTTTGTAGTCCCGTTCAATAAGCGGTTGGTCAACAGATGTTTGAAGCCAATGATAGATGCGTTGACGACTTCCAATTCCAAGCAGCCGAGCAGCCTCACTGACGGTATAAAAACCTCCCAAAAGTTGATCGTTTTCCCGCTGAACTCTGGACATTTCAAACTCCGCCGAGCAGTACTCGACATCTAGTGGTTCTCACAGCATCTAATGCTGATTTTTTGATTCTACCTTGAATATGGGCAGATGGCGAATCTCATCATACATCCAAATCAGCTGTCAAAAGCGTTTCTGACCCGGTTCTTTGCTATCTAGGATGCAAAAAAAGGGGCTGCCAGACCGGCAGCCCCTGATCATCATCGCTTGTGAGGGCTGATGCTATTCTTTGTTTTCGTCGTCGCCGTTATCCTCGGGGACCTTGAGGTCTTTCAGTTTCGCGAAAACCGAGTCAGCATCAGGTGCCGCTTCTTCTTCCTTCGGCGCTGGCGCTGTCGTAAAGGCGTCTGAGACGTCGCTCACCGCGAACGGTGCTGGTTCCGAAGGATCAGCATCATCAACGGATGGCACATTCAACTGATCGGCAGGTACTTCATGGGCTGCAGGACGGGCAAGACCCAATGGATCGGCTGTTGCTTCGCCTGTCGTTTCTTCAGCAGGCAGAAGCGTGCCCGCTTTGCGGGCTGCTTTTTCCGCTTTCTTGCGGGCGCGTTCCAGCTTGTCAGCTGCTTTCTGTACCGCGGCATCCAGTTCCATCTGGCTACAAAGGCCCAGCGTCACCGGATCGACCGGCTTAATGTTCTGGGAGTTCCAATGGGTCCGGTCACGGATTGACTGGATGGTTGGTTTTGTTGTTCCCACAAGGCGGCCAACTTGCGCGTCCGGCAGCTCCGGATGGTTGCGCAGAAGCCAGGCTATGGCATCCGGGCGGTCCTGACGGCGGGAGACAGGTGTATAGCGCGGGCCCTTCTGGGGCTTCGGCGCTGGAACCTCATGTTTGCGTTCTGCAGACTGGAGCCGCTCGTTCGGGTTTTCCTGGCAGCGCTCAATTTCGGCACGCGTCAGCTCACCAGAGGCGACCGGATCCATGCCCTTGATGCCCTGGGCGACGTCGCCATCGGCAATGCCCTTCACTTCAAGCGGATGCAGGCCGCAATAATCGGCAACCTGATCGAAGGTCAGTGAGGTGTTATCTACGAGCCAGACGGCAGCAGCCTTTGGCATGAGCGGCTTAGACATATCTTCTCCTTTGCCCCCAAGGCCATCCGGGGAGCCTTCCCCCGAGATCGGCGCCTGAGATCGGCGTATGCCACTGAAAATGAACGGATTACCGGTCTTATAAGCCTTTCCGGGCCTTCTGGGAAGACCTCAGAGCAGCAATTAGGGGCCCAATTAGACAGTCAGGATGATTTTTCCGATATGGCCGCCCTTTTCCATGCGTTCATGAGCGGATTTTGCGTCTCGGAGCGGGAAGGTGCTGTCCACGATGGGCTTCAAGCGGCCTGCGGCAATCCAGGGCCAGACTTCTTTCAGCACGGTATCGGTGAGCGCGGTTTTCTCTTCCAGAGGCCGCGCTCGGAGGGTTGAGCCGGTGAGAGTCACCTGTTTCAGCATCAGGGGCAGAAAGTTCACCTCCGCCACAGAGCCCTGCTGGTAGGCAATATTCACAATCCGGCCACCACGTGCCGCGCAGGT
>NZQM01000146.1 GCA_002695905.1 Parvibaculum sp. | reverse complement strand
GTATCCTCAGGGCGTTTGCCGTCGAGGAACCAGTCTAGGATGCGGGCATTTTCTTCGCGCGGATAGGTGTGACTAAGATCACTTATCTCCCGATAGACAATGTCCGCACCGCCTCTCGCGAGGGCACGATAGGCGGTTCGCGGAATGTCGACGGGGAACATCCAGTCCTTTGCGCCGTGGGTCAGGTAAATCGGCAGATCCTGCAGCCGCTCACGCTCAACCACCTCGAGCAGAAAAGGGTGAAAGCTCGCAGAGATAGGCGCGAGGTGGGTGAACTTGGAGTCCGACTGCAATCCTTGCACATAGGTGAACGTGCCCCCGTCGCTCATGCCCGTGAGCAGGAGCTTGTTCGTATCAATTGACCAGTTTTCGACGACATGGGCCAGCATCCGTTCCAGGTTCGGACTGTCCACGTCTTCTCCCATGAGCGACCAGGTCGCGTCCACTGAGCTTGGGCTCAGCAGGATCACGCCGCGGCTGCGCGCCGCGCGGACCCAGGACCAGAGAAAATCACGCCCGTGACCGCTACCGCCATGCATGGCGACCATGAGCGGGTAGGCTTTCGAAGCATCATAGTTCTCGGGCACGTAGAGCGAGAAACCGCCCCGCTCTTTCTTTTCATTCCCGAAATGGTGCACGCCCACACTTGCGCCGTCGGTGCGCTCTGCAGCAAGAGCTTGCAACAGGTGGCCATCGTCTCGTTGCTCATCTTCCAGAAAGAACCGACTGACCGGCGGCAGAACAGCCGCCACAGGATAGAGCGCTTCAAGGGCGCGAGAGGAATGCCGCAACGCTCGGTAGGCGGTCATGATCCCATTCTCTGGATCGTCGAGCGCTGCGCGCAATTCTTCATAGGCCCGCAGAACAGATGTAGAGGACGCGACAATGCGGTCGTGAAAAGGGTGGAAGTCTTCGGGCCAGTCTACTGCCTGGAAAGCGACAAGTGCATCTTCCACACCTTTGTCCAGCGCCCCGACATGTTTGACGACTTCTTCGAGCTGCGGAGGGTGTAGATGTCGTCCGATAAACAGGAGCCCTTCCAATGAATGAAGCAGGGGCGGGACCAGCTCTGTGATCACGTCAGACAATTGGTCGGTATTATCGTTCATAGAAAATCGCTCAAGAAATTTTGGTGCGCGCAGTGTGTCACCCTCTGCCCGCACCGTCCATGAGCGGTCGCCCTTCAGAATTGATCAGCTGGCGTGACGCGCTGTGCTTAGCTGTCAATCCATAGATATTTCAGAATGGTCCAGCGCGCGAAGAAGCCGAAAGCGCATAATATCGCGACGGCAACCACCGGTCCCTCGACAGAGAAGGAGGAAAAGTCACCCAGCCACCACCCGCGCAGGAGGCCATATGCTGGGTAGAGAATGAAAAGGACATAGCCCGACAATCCGGCCGCAATCCGAGAAACCTGTGCGTCGCTATAGGCGAAAGGGCGTACGGTTTTCTCATCTGGTAGAGGCAGGTTCGTCATGGACGCATCTCTCCTCAGAATGGTTTCACGATGGCGAGCTAGAAGGTGAAGGTGATCGAAACAATAATGATGGGCGTGGTGATAATGAGAAACCACCAATGTGTATGGATTGCATTTTCATATGCCTCACCATTGCTGCTGTGGTGAAGGCGTTCCTTGTTGCCGCCAAAATGGGCGAGATGAAAGTCAGCAATATGGGGAAAGCGATATGCTCTAGCTTTGCGCCTCATTGAAGCGTTCCATGGCCCAGTTACGTAGCCGAATGCGTTCAGGGTCATGCGGCACCCTTTGCCAATCGCGGAACAAAGGAACCAAATAGGTCCCATAGGCAACGGAGGTGCTCCAGGCCGATATGGCAGCAAAACCATGTGCACGAATTTGAGGATCACATAATGATCGCTCAGAAAATCATTCGTGGCACTCAATAATCTATCCATAGTCGATCACTCCCCCTTTAGTGATCGTGGGTGCATTGCTTATGAAGCGGCGTCCTCTATTTCACTGGCCACATTTGGCACATCGCCCCACTCTCTGGTAAGTCCATGGAGCAAAGCATCGATGGTCGTTTCCCCCAAGCGCTTGACCAATTCCGCTTCGAGGTTTGCCATAATATTGGCAGCGGCCATGTGAACGGGCCACCCCTCACGCGAAAAACGGATCAGTTTGCAGCGCTTGTCGGCCGGATCAGGCGTGAGTTCAATCAGCCCTTTCTCTTCCAGCTCCCGCGCGGCGGAGTTGATCGACTGGCGGGTGACGCCCAGCGTGCGCGCAAGGTCGCTTGGTCGTTGAACACCAGAAGCGACATAAACCAGCACCATCGACTCCAGGCGACGTACGCTCGGAAGCCCATGGGATTGCAGGTTTTGCTGCAAGCCGCGGTCGAGCCACATAAAGCCTTCCAACAGGCTCGTCATCAGGCCTCGTCCAACGGGAATATTCTTTTTTGGCCGCTGCGTCATATCTCCCCTCGCGTGGGTAACTTGAATATATTGTAAGTTTATCTTACAAATGGCAAAGGCAATTGTGAGGGAGTGAGCCATGCCCAGACTGGCGCAAGTGGCGAAAGCCGATGCGGATCCGTTCGTCGATCAGATCTACCAACTCTTGTTTCAAGATCGCGATCCGGTCGAGACACCGGGCACAGCAACCGGAACCCCCGGCAACTGGTGGACTGTCTTCGCACTTGTGCCTGATTGCTTCAAGCATGCGGTGGAAGGTTTTCAGTTTTATCGGGACCCCAATCGCAAGCTCTGTCCCAAATTGCGTGAGTTGGGGCAAACACGAGCCGGATATACGCGCGGATCGCAGTTCGTTTTTTCGCAACACTGCAAATCCTGTCGCGATGTTGGCTTCTCAGAAGAACAGATCGACGCACTGCCGCACTGGCATGTGGCGGATTGTTTCTCCGAGGTTGAACGCGCGGTTCTTGCCTACACAGATGAGATGGTTTTGGACAATGGCCGCGTGTCAGACGGCACATTCGCTGCGTTGAAGAAACATCTGAGTGACGTCGAAATTCTTGAACTCACTTACATCACTGCCATGTATGAGATGCACGCGATCATGAGCCGCGCACTCAGGCTCGAATATGACGATGTGGACGAGCGGGTCGTCGAAGTGCCGATGCCTGATGGGGATGGCTCGTCTGACGTTATGAGCATGGTCGATACAGACAAATAGACGGAGGAAAGAGCACATGGGCTACCATCACCTAGCGCTTGCCGCGAGAGACATGAATGCAATCCACAATTTCTATGAAGGGGTCATGGGTTTTGATCTTGTGAAAGTTGAAGTGGCGCCCGTCCCCGAAGGTGGGTGGGCGAAGCATTTTTTCTATCGCATGGAAGATGACAGCAAGTTTATTGCTTTCTGGGAAATGCATGACGTGCCCGGGACCGAAGGGTTTGAAACCAACCTTTCCAAAGCAGCCGGTGTGCCTGATCAGATAAATCACATCTCCTTTGATGTGCCAGATATGGATGCCTTCAACATGCGGATGCAGCAATGGTTGGACGCCGGATATGACGTTTTGGAGCTCGACCATGAATGGTGCCGGTCCATCTACACAAAAGACCCGAACGACAATTTCGTCGAATTCTGCCTGACGACCGGTGAATTTACAGCTGCGGACCGGCAGCACGCTCTGGCACAGCTGATTGCAAAAGAGCCATCTTTTTCAAAGCCGCCTGTCAAAATGGAAATGCACACAGCGACAGGGTCTGCCGCTGCGCAATAAGACGTACGCCGCTTTCTTGATCTATTTATATGACAGCGTCACACTCTGAGGTGTTAGGTGCGGTCGAGTAAATGAGGTCCTGGGGGAGAACTATGTCTGACGCATCCGTGCGCGAGCCTTTTCGGCTGGCCATTCCAATTCTGTTGATCTTGCTTGTGCCGCTTGCCCATTTTACGGCGACCGGCGTGGCCATGCTTGAAACTGGCTGGGTGCTGGTCGGGCTGGGCGGTGCCGTTTTCGCGATCTTCATGATCTTTTCAGGCGTGAGTGTAAGTGCTGGCGGCGTACGAGACCCGCTTGCGACGGCCGCTTGGCTTCTGCTGATTGCCTATCTACTACACCAGTTTGAAGAGCACGGGGTCGATCTCTACGGTCGCGCCTATTATTTCATTGAATATGGAAATGCGCAGCTCGCCGCCCGCTATGGAGATGCAGGTACTCGGCTAACTGATCTGGCGATCTACCGCATCAATACGCTCGCCGTATGGGTACCGTTCCTGCTTGCGATCTGGTCTGGGCGGCGATTTCCCTGGGTCGGGTTAGCCGCCGCAGGTCTTATGCTCACCAACGGCCTGTTTCACATTCTGATCGCGCTCTCAAACGGGGAGTACAATCCTGGGCTTGTAACCGCATTGGTTTTGTTCCTCCCAATCTCGACTGCCTATTTCCGCAATGCCCGCAGAGAGGCAAATGTCGGGCTGCTCGCAATTGCTGGTGGCGTTGCTTTCGGTGTGGTGGGGCACCTATTGCTCCCAACCATTATCGCGGCGGCAGGAGCCCCCGAATGGTCGCCACAGCTTTTTCTAACCTTTGGGCTTCTCATCCTCGCGCCATTGGTGGCAAACATCTTATTCCGTTTATTCCGACGCACTTAAGGCAAGGCACAAACATGCTGGCTGGCTTCATCCTCTTTCTCGCTCTTTTTCTCCTTGTGGGCTTCCTTTCCGGGCGGCGGAGTGACGGAACAACAGGTGACTACTATCTGGCCGGGCGGTCGGTTTCTCCAATGCTCGTGGGCCTGTCTGCTGTTGCGACAAACAATAGCGGTTACATGTTTATCGGCATTATGGGCTTCACCTATGTGTCGGGCCTGAGCGTTATCTGGCTGGGGGTTGGGCTGATCTTGGGAGACTATCTGACGTCCCTGTTTGTGCATCGCCGATTACGTAAGGTTTCGCAGACACGTGATGCGCTTACATTCTCTGGTGCCCTTGCCACCTGGCAGGGCAAAGAGATGCGGTGGTTGCGCCTTGTGGCTTCGTTGATGACCCTCATCTTCTTGGGCGCCTATGCCGCAGCGCAACTCAGTGCTGGCGGCAAAGCTTTGGAAGTGCTGCTCGATTGGCCAGTGGAGTGGGGTGCGGTGATCGCAGCACTCATGGTGGCAAGCTATTGCATGGTTGGCGGCTTCCGTGCCTCCATCTGGACAGATGCAGTGCAGTCAGCCGTCATGTATGTGGCCATGGTGTTGCTCATGGTGGTGGCGCTTGTGTCCTTTGGCGGTATCGGTACTTCCTACCAGGCGCTCACAGAAATTCCCGACTATCTCAATTGGTTTGCGGCGGGAGATCTTTTGGTGCCTGGGGCTTTTGGAGCGCTTCTCTTTGTCATTGGCTGGATGTTCGCGGGTGCCAGCGTGATCGGGCAACCGCACATCATGATCCGTTTCATGGCACTGGAAGATGAAAGCAGGATGGGCACAGCGCGCGCCTGGTATTACGGCTTCTACGCCAGCTTCTTTGCGATTGCCATCATTGTTGGGCTGATGACACGCCTGCATTTGGGCGATATTGGGTCAATGGACCCGGAACTTGTGTTGCCGGTCACGGCGGTGGATTTGCTGCCCGGTTTCCTGGTCGGTCTTGTTTTGGCGGGCATCTTTGCCGCAACCATGTCGACGGCTGACTCTCTCCTTCTGAGCTGTGCGGCAACCCTCACCCATGATCTGCTGCCATCCAATCTCGAGCGTCCGGCTTTCCTGCGCGGTGCAACGGTTGCAATGACCGCATTTGCGCTCGCCATTGCCCTGTCGGGTAGTCAGAGTGTTTTCTCTCTCGTTATTTTGGCCTGGTCGGTTCTGGGAGCGAGTTTTGGACCACTTCTCATTCTGTTGGCGTTGAAACGTCCTGTTGCCGAGCTGCAGGCCATCGCCATGATCATCGCAGGTTGTGCAGCAGTGCTCATCTGGCGGCATTATGATTTACAAGGCGCTGTCTTTGAAGGCCTGCCCGGCATGGTGGCTGCTTTCGCGGTCTATCTCGCGTCTGCACCGCTTCTGGCAAAAAAAACACAGCGGTTGCGGGCTTATTAGTCCACAAAAAGCAGCGCATCGATCAATTCGATGGCTGAGGCAATGGACGCCTCTGATGAGGCGCTCTCACCACTAAGCGCTTCATATTCCTGTGCAAGTGTCGCAAGCGTTCCAGCGATCCCGATGGCACCGTAATAAAGCTGTGCAGGATTGCCCTGGCGTACGCGTCCCTCTGTCTGGCCCGCGCGAATGCGTGTGCTGACTGTCTCAAAGTTGCTTTTCAGGTAGGTGTCGAGCAACCAGGTAAGACGGTCGCTTTTCATGCGGCCTTCAATGGTCATGATTCTGTGGAGTTCTGGTGTTTCTGCACAAAAGGACACAAACGCATGCATGTTTGTCCGCAGCAGTTCGACCGGATCGTCGCTGGATGCAACATGGCGCCCCGCATGATCGGCGAACGCGGCAAAGAGATCATTCATCACAGCTTTCCAAAGACCGAGCTTGTTCGTGAAGTGGTAGACGATCAGCGAGTGATTGATCCCGGCCTCGGTCGCGATGCTCCGAGTGGAGGTACCTTCAAATCCGACCGATGAGAAGTGCTGACGGGCAATATCCAGGATACCCCGTTTGGTGACTTCGGACCGTGTGGAAGGCGCGCGTTTCATGACGTTCTCCGCAGAATTCCTCACCTTTCTGACATGAATTGACCAGATGGTCAAATTTTCCTATATACTGACCACCTGGTCAGTATAGTTCGGAAGGGACGTGGCATGAAGGAAATACCGGTATTGATCGCAGGCGGTGGGCCAGTCGGCATGATGCTGGCAGGTGAGCTCGGCCATCGTGGCATTCGTTGCATGATTGTTGAGCGCAATCTCTCAACAACCAAGCACCCCAAGATGGACATCACAAACGGTCGGACGATGGAACATTTCCGACGGCTGGGCATGATCGACAAGATGCGCGAAGCCGCCGTGCCGACCTCTCATGTGTTTGATGTGTCCTGGATCACCGATCTCTCCGGTCATGAGCTTGCCCGCTTTTCCTATCCGAATGTGGATGAAGCCCGCGACATCATTCGCTATGTCAACGATGGCTCGCAGCCTCTGGAGCCAGACATGCGTGTCTCGCAGGTGGTCCTGGAACCCGTTCTGAAGTCCTTTCTTGATGAAGACCCGCTGATGGATGTCCGTTTCGGCTGGGCGTTTGTTTCGTTTGAGGAAACTGCTGACAGCGTGAGCGTGCTTCTCCGAAACTCGGAAAGCGGCGACGAGGAGCGTGTTCAATGCCAGTATCTCGCCGGTTGTGATGGTGGTAACTCCAAGGTGCGGCAACAATTGGACATAGAGCTTAGCGGCACACCAGACGTGGCAAATATGTACATGGTGCATTTCAAATCAGAAGCACTGGATGTGCTTCAGCGATGGGGCGTTGCCTGGCACTACCAATCTGATAAAGGCACCCTCATCGCCCAGAACGACAGCGATATCTGGACGCTCCATGTATCGCTGTCTGGCGACGTGAAGGCCGCAGACATTGATCCCGAAGCTTTGGTCCGAGATTTTGCCGGGACGGACTTTGAATTCGAAGTGCTGGTCCACAATTCCTGGGCACCCCAACTCCTGTTGGCGGACAAATATGCAAAGGGTCGGGTGTTTCTCGCTGGCGATGCGGCCCACCAATATGTGCCCACGGGCGGCTATGGCATGAATACCGGCATGGGCGATGCGGTGGATCTCGGTTGGAAACTGGCGGCGACGCTTCAGGGCTGGGGTGGGCCAAACTTACTGGCCTCTTATGAAGCTGAGCGCAGACATGTAGGTGAGCGAAACCGGCAGGGATCAGAGCGGCATGTGGGCGTGCGGTTCGAAATCGCCATGGCCTATCTGGAAGGAGTAGCCGATGATGCGTCACGACAGACCGTAGGGGATAAAATTCTGGCGCTTGGCAACGCCGAAAACGAGGCTCTGGGCATAGAGATTGGGTGCCGATACGACGCGTCTCCCATTGTCTGTCAGGAACAGGGAGATGCTCCGCTCTATGATCTCATAGACCACACGCCGACGACTTGGCCGGGAGCGAGACTGCCGAGTGTGTTTTTGGAAGACGGACGAGCCGTCTTCGACCTTCTGGGCGCGGGGTACACACTCATCTCATTTGGAGAGGCCGACCTGTCCGCGTGGGTAAGCGCTGCCTCAAAAAAACAAATCCCACTTGATCTTCTTCAAATCGATGAACCCGCCATTCGTGCAATCTACGAGCGAGACTATCTGCTCGTTCGGCCGGATCAACATGTATGCTGGCGAAACAATGATCTGTCGGCTGATCCCGGCGAAATACTAGACAGGGTGACAGGACACTAAGCATGTCAGAGCCAAGAAACATCCTGATTGCCGGAGCCGGAATTGGCGGCCTCACCACAGCCCTTGCTTGCGCGCAACAAGGCAGGGAAGTGGTGGTCGTCGAACGCGCGTCGACATTGAGTGAAGTAGGCGCAGGCCTTCAAATCGCCGCTAACGGCACACATGTCCTTGAGAGATTAGGGCTTGGCGACGAGCTTAAAAACATCGGGTTCCGGCCGGAAGCGGCGACGCTGCGCCTGGGCCAATCGGGCCGCACCATCTTTTCAAACCCTCTAGGAGAGGCAGCGCGCGAGCGCTATGGCGCATGGTACTACCATGTCCATCGCGCGGACCTGCACCGGATGTTAGCTGAGGCTGTTAACGCCAATCCCAATATTGATATGCAGTTGGGCAAAGCGATCGAGAGCTTTGTGGAGAGGGATGCCTCGGTCACGGTGAGCCTTTCTGACGGCACGACGCTCAGCGGCGCAGCCCTCATTGGCGCTGATGGCATTCACTCGAGCGTCCGTGAAGGCCTGTTTGGCAAAGACGCCCCGCGTTTTACCGGGAATGTCGCCTGGCGGCTGCTCGTTCCGACAAAATGCCTGCCCACCCGTCTCATTCCACCCCATGCCACCGTATGGACCGGGCCGAAGGGTCATGCAGTGACCTATTACGTGCGCGGTGGTGAGCTCGTGAACTTTGTCGGTGTCGTAGAGCGGGAAGGCTGGCAGGTGGAAGGCTGGCTTGAGACGGGTGAAATAAGCGAGTTGAAACAGGATTTCGCTCCCTGGTGTTCAACCGTTCATCAATTGATTGATGCTGCCGACGAAACCACCTGCTTCAAATGGGCCCTGTTTGACCGGGATCCACTTCCGTCCTGGTCAAAAGGCCGGGTTACCCTGTTGGGGGATGCCTGCCACCCCATGCTGCCTTTCATGGCGCAAGGCGCTTGCATGGCAATTGAAGATGCCTGGGTGCTCGCCACAGAGCTTGGTGAATCAGATGATCCAGCCAGAGCCTTCCTTGCCTATGAAGTGCAGCGGAAAAAGAGAACAGCCCGTGTTCAGATGGCGGCAAGAGCGAATGCAAAGCGTTTTCATAAGGGAGCCCCAGCGGGCCAGCTCGCAACTTATGGTCCCATGTGGCTTGCAGCGCGGATCAAACCGGACCTTCTGAAGAAGCCCTTTGATTGGATCTATGGGGCAAATGTCACCAAAGCCTAGGTGAACCAGAAATGGAGCCCGGCTCTTAAGGTGAGAGGGTCTTCTGGGCCGCCTTCCTATCACAGGAGACTACGTGTAGCGCCAAGACCCGTCTCATAGTTCAGCTCAATATAAGGTGCGATCTCTCGCCGGATTTCATAGGCCAGGTGCAGGCCGGTTTCGAGTGTCGCCAGCCCCCGCGCTCGGTGGCACTCATCCACGTCCTGAAAGAACAGCTCGGTTTGCACGAACGGTGTCAGGGGCAGATGTGGGTTACATGGATATCCAGATCCCCCTCAAGCCTACGGCGGACATCACCAATTTGACACGCTGGTCGGCGACCACCGACAACCCATTGGAACTTCATACTTTCTTAGCCATGATTTAACCAATCGGACCTCAAAATGACGACAAAGTTGGGCAAGGCGAGACCCAACATGTTTTCTTGGTGAGCTCCGCAGATTAGATGGCGTCTGAACCTCAAATGACTGACTCTGAATTCCTGTGCCGGTTTCGGTCAGGGCTGATGGCAGCGTGGATTATGCCCCTCGCAATCACCTTTCTTGTTATCGGTTTTCTGGGTGACTTTTCTGTCGGGCAATTAATGCAGACACTCCAGCATGTGGTGAGTGTGTACGCAGTGATCGGTATCGCGCTCAGCTATGCAGCCCATGACAGATTTATGCGCAGAACGGTGGAGTTGGCTGGAGCTTCGGATGAACAGGCCCGCGAAGAAGCAGAACGTCGCGTCGCGCGCTTCCCCTACATTTTTGCAGGCTTCTATTTGCCCTATGCAGCGGCTGCGCCGCTAGTTGTAAATTTCAGCCTAAGCCAACAGCTGGACCGCAACATTTCTCTCAGCGATTATCTCTTTGCGATTATGGGAGTGGCGGCACCTGCATCAATTATGATGCTCATTGCCCTCTATATTTTCGCAGATCTTGTCGGTCAATTTTTCGGCCCGCGGGGCTTCAAGACTCACTTTCTCTCGCTTCGGGTGAAAGTGTTTGCACTTGGTGTCGTACTGCCTATGACGGTGAGCTCCGTGCTGATCCTTCATGTGGAGCAAGCACATGGCGGTGCGGGCGTGGACATTTTCCTCGTCTGGCTTGCGCTGGTAGCTGCGACCCTGCCTGTTGCCTATATCGCTTTGAAGAACTTCAAAAAAGGAATTGATCCTCTGGAGGATCTGCGCGCCCAAGCACTCACTGTTTTTGATGATCTGGACACCATTATTGAGCCTGTTCCGATCTCTCTGGATGAATTTGGCGATGTGACACGGGATTGGGTTTCGCTGACGCGGCGTATGACCGGATATTGGCGCGAATTACACCGAACGACAGAGCATTATCAAACCCTGATCAATGCGATTGAAGAAGCAATCGCCATTGTTGATTTTGATATGAAGGCGGTCTTCCTCGGGCCTGGCTTTGGCGAATGGTTTGATGAACACCCCTCAGAATTAATTGGGTTCAAGATTTCAGATCTGGTCCACCAAGATGATGTTGAGCGTTTTCTAGAGCTGGCAGCCGAGGCGATTGATGCTCCAGATCACAGGCCAGAAGGGCAATTCCGTTTGCGCCATCCTGACGGCACTTATCACAGAGCATTGTGCTCCTGGCGGCATATTCATTTGATTTCTGGCGAGCCGTCTCTGTTCCTCAGTCTTCGCGATGTATCGCAGCAATTGACAACGCAGGAGCGTCTGAGAGCTGGAGAAATCAGGCTGCGCACCATGATGCAGAGCGTGGCCGACGGCATCTTGTCCACAGATGAAAGCGGCGTCATCCAATCCGTCAACCCGGCCGTGTCCAGGCTATTTGGCTATGAAGGCGAAGAGCTCATTGGGTCAAGTGTTGGCATTCTCTTGCCGTCCTATTTGACCTTGGCACTTCAGCATGCCTCTCCGGCAGGGGGCGTTGCAGACGGGTTGGGTCGGCTGGTCGGTCAGGGGGGGCAGGAGATGCGGGGGCAACGCAAAAACGGCGAAGCCTTCCCAATCGAGCTCTCTGTCACCGAGATGCGCATAGGGGATGAGCACTATTATGTCAGCGTGGTGCGCGACATCACCGAACAGAAGGCATCGGAGGCGGATCTCAGGGCGGCGTTGCATAATGCAGAATCGGCCAACAGAACAAAATCACTATTCCTTGCGAATATGAGTCATGAACTCAGGACACCGCTAAACGCCGTGATTGGGTTCTCAGAGGTCATGCAGCAGGAGATGTTTGGCCCGCTCGACAATGAGCGTTACATGGATTATGTCGGCAGTATTCACGATTCCAGCCGACATCTTCTGTCGGTCATCAATGACATTCTGGACATTTCGCGGATCGAATCCGGCGAAATGGAACTGGACGACGAATGGCTTGAACTAGATGAAGTGCTCGACTGGGCAAAGGACCGCGCAGCGCCCACCGGGACAGCAGCGCGGCATGCCCCTGTTTACCTGGGAGATCTCGATGGTCTGCCAGAAATCAGCGTGGACCGCCGCGCACTAAGACAGGTTGTTCTCAACCTGCTTTCCAATGCGATTAAATTTACGCCTGCAGATGGGCGCATTGATCTCTCGGCCCATGTAAATGAAGCGGCAGGCGTTTCGATTGTTGTCCGGGATACGGGGATCGGGATCCCGGCGGATCAGGTCGATAAAATGACCCAGCCGTTTACTCAGTCTGACAATTCGCTTGCTCGGCGGTTCGAGGGTACCGGTCTTGGCCTTGCTATTACCAAATCACTGGTCGAGGCGCATCAGGGCCATTTGGACATCGAAAGCACAGAAGGCGAAGGCACAACCATCACGGTGCGCCTTCCCGCTGCGAGAGTTTCGTCGGAAGCAGTGTCGTCTCACTTTGAGGCCGGGCGCGCCTAGTCTTCGAGGAAGCTTTCCACCAGTTCTAGGAATTCACTCAACTGGTCATGGTGAACCCAGTGCCCTGCGTTCTCAATATTGACAACCTGGGCATTCTGGAAATGTTCAGCGCGCCCATCTTTCAAAGGATCGCTTGCCCAGCTTTCTGTGCCGCGGATCAGCAATGTCGGGCAGGTAATGCGGGACCAGAAGTGCTGGGACTCCACCGGCGTGAAACCGGCAGGTGAAAAAGCACGCACATAATTGTCGAACTTCCAGCTATAGGTGCCGTCTTCATTTTGGCTGACGCCATGGACTGTCAAATGGCGGGCATGCTCTGGGGACAGGTGGGGGTTTTCATCCTGCATCCGTGTGAACGCATCAAGAATGCTCTCGTACCGACGCGGCTGCCTGCTCGACAGCTTTCGCATTTGTTCCACCCACTGGGCAGTGCGCTCATGGATGGGCGTCTTTTCGCGATCTGCGATCATCTTTGGAGAGGGGCCAAGTCCTTCAATGACCACGAGTTTTTTGACAGTTTCGGGATAAAGCCCCGCATAGCGCAGAGCAACTGCACCGCCCATGGAGTGAGCAATGATCGTGATTGGGTTCAGCTTTTTTTGGTGAATGAGCTGAGCGATGTCATAGACAAAGTCGGTGAGATCATAGGTGCCGCCAATCATCCATTGACTGTCACCATGACCGCGTAAGTCTGGCGCGATAATGTGATGCGTCTCTCGAAAAGATTGGGCGACCCAGTCCCAGTTTCGGCAGTGATCACGGCCACCATGCACCAGCAAGAGAGGTTCAGCCTCTTCATTTCCCCAATCGACATAATGCAGGCGGAGCCGCTGGGAGAAATAGGTATGAGAGGTCGGGCCGGGGCCGGTAAGCGCGTGGGGTGCTGCCATTCGAACATATCCTTGAGCTTATGATTTGTAGCCAGTTTACGTGATCCGCTGGGGCACGGCAAAGCCGCTTATCGCTAGCTCGTCGGCAGTGTCAGCGTGACGACCAATCCGCCCTCAATTGCATTTTTGAGATGAACGTCACCACCATGACGTCGCGCGATGGTTCGAGCGATGGCAAGGCCGAGTCCGGTCCCGCCTGTTTCTCGATTTCGCGAGTCTTCAATGCGGAAAAAGGGCTGGAACACCTGTTCGTGCAGGTCCGTGGGAATGCCAGGCCCTTTGTCAGAAATGGTCAACTCGACGCCCTGTGGCCCAGAAGAGAGATGGACATCTGCCTCCGATCCGTAGGCGATAGCATTCCGGATAATATTGGAGATGGCACGGCGCATCTCATTTGGCCCACACCGATAGGTAAGCGATGTTGGTCCTTCATAGCGCGCGGGCCCATCAGTTTGGGTTAAGTCGTCCGTAAGACTTCTGGTGAGCTCCGCAAGATCAATGATCCGTCGTTCTTCAACCTCGGTTTCTCCTCTTGCGAAGGCGAGGCCCGCATCAAGCATGGCCTGCATCTCTTCAATGTCAGATTCAGCTTTTACCTGTTGCTCGGCATCTTCGATGAACTCTGCCCTTAGGCGTAGACGGGTGAGAACGGTGCGGAGGTCGTGGGCAATTGCCGCAAGCATAAGCGATCTGTCGTCGATCATGCGTTGCACCCGGGTCTGCATTTTATTGAATGCTTTGGACGCGCGCCTAAGTTCCCGCGAGCCCGTTACCGGCAGGGGATCGACATTAATGTCACGGCCTAGTCGCTCAGCAGCAGCTGCAAAGGTTCGCAATGGTCGGACAAGACGATTGCTGAACCAGATGACGGCCCCGGCGACAAGCAGCCAGAAGATCCAGGGACCGATACCAGAAGAAGGTTGTTGGAGCATGCCGAAAGCCCGGATGGGGAATTCATATACGACCCAGTTTCCATCCAACAGTTGAACCGACAGGGTGATGATCCCGTCCCAGTCCCACTCGCCACGATAGCCAATGCGGACGTCACGGTCTTTTAGCGGGCCAAGCAGCGCTCGTGCTTCTTCCTCGAATTTGCCCCCACGGTCTGGCCGCAGGCGGTGGCCGGTATCAGGCGCGCTGCTTTGCACATGGACGCGGAGGAAAATCCCCGTGAGCGCATCGGTCAGAGCTTCGCGCTCCTCTGCGTCAGCACGATCCAGAAGTTGTGTTGCGGCGATGACCTGCTCAGCCGCCACCTCCTCTGGCTCATCGAATTCCCAGCGGTCATTGTCACTAAAGATCCAGCCGACCAGTTGCACCACAAACAAAATGCCGACAACCATGAGGATGATCCGACCAGCCAGGCCGCCAGGCATAAATCGGGTCGCATTCCGCCGGACTTTCCTGCGGAATTCTGTTGCCTCGCGGTATCGCTCCCGTCTGCGAGTGTGTCGGGAGTTACGTCGACGGCTCATGCGCGGGTGACCTCAGCGGTGAACATATAGCCGCCACCGCGAATGGTTTTGATGGTCCGAGGTGCCTTGTGATCTTCTTCGATCTTGCGGCGCAGCCTGGAGAGTTGCACATCAATGCTTCGGTCAAAGGGCATGGCTTCTCGGCCCTTCGTGATGTCCAGCAACTGGTCGCGCGACAGAACCCTGTTCGGGCGTTCCACAAAAGCGATCAAGAGATCGAACTCTCCGGACGTCAGTTCAACATCTTGTCCGTCGGGACTGGTCAAGGCCCGTGAGCGCGGATCGAGCTGCCAGCCGTCGAACCCAAAGCAGGTATCGGTGACAGGTTCGTCCCGGCGCGGCTCGACGCGCCTTAGGATCGCTTTGATGCGCGCCAGAAGTTCCCTCGGATTGAAGGGCTTGGGCAGATAATCGTCTGCACCAATCTCCAAGCCGATAATCCGATCCGTCTCTTCGCCCATGGCGGTCAGCATGATGACCGGAAGGTCGGATGTGGCGCGGACCCGGCGGCAGACGCTCAGACCATCTTCGCCCGGCATCATCACATCGAGCACCACGAGGTCAAACTTGCCTGCTTCAATGGCGGCCATGCAGGAAATGGCGTCCTCGGCCAGGGTCACGCGGAAGCCGTGTTTGGTAAGAAACCGTTTGACGAGGTCGCGAATTTCCCGGTCATCATCGACGACCAGAAGGTGGGGTAAACTGCTCATGCTCTATATTTAGTCCATTATCGGCAGCACTGCCCCAGATTTTTGTAACGACCGGTAACAGTCTTGAGGCCCGTTACAATCCGTTACAAATCGATACGCCCCAGAGAGGATAAACGGGCCGGAAATCCCCAGATTGAAGTGGCAGACAACAAGTCCCTTGATCCTGGAGAACGAAGATGTCCCACAGACCCGCCCCTCTTAATCAAAGCATGACCGTTAACACCTTCGCCGCAGGCGTGTTCGCCACCGTCGTATCAATCCTGGCAGTCGTCGCGCCGGCAAATGCGGAGGACGCGACGGTGCAGAATGCCTCATGGTTTGGCTGGGGTGAACGGACCGCTGCCGCCCGGTGTGAGCGCGGCGTTGACCATTTTGTCGAAGAAATGATGGAACATGCAGAGGAAGAAGTAGAATTCACCTCAACACAGCAGGCCGCATGGGATGATTTAATCGCAGCCGTCCGTCAGGGCGGGAGCGAAGTGACCGCGTTTTGCGGGAAGGTAGATGTTGCACGCGCTGCCGGAGCCGCTCCAGCAACCCAACGCTTGGCGATGGCAGAAGAAGCCGTAGCCGTTGGTCTGAAAACCATTCAGACCATCCGGCCAGCCTTTGATGCGTTTTACAACACACTTGATGCTGAGCAGAAAGAACTGCTGGACGGTGCTGCCAATCACCGTCGTCGCGGTTGGTGGCACTAAAGCGTTTTCAACAAAAGTTGCAGACTTGTGTGGTTCGAAAACGCGACAAAACAAAGTCCTAGTGATTAAAGAGCCATCAGGAGTCGGCGGGGTTGATCCTCCGTCGGCTTTTCGTGGCCTACGCGGAAGCACGCAAGTGCCGGACAAGTCCAATTACGACCACTGCAAAAAGAATGTGGACAGCAACGACCGGCGGCCACCCGAACAGATAGATAATATCATTGGCGAGGCCAGGCTTGAAGGGGCCGCCGCCAAAGGCGAGGCCGCGTGTCCCGTAAAACGCATTGGCCATGGCGGGCAGCGTGAAGAGCCATCCATTGATGAGCGCGGACCAGAAAAACACGGTGTACTCTTTCTGGCTCAAGCGCATGAATTGACCTGTAAAGGCAAAGGCCATCAGCAGCAGCCCGTGGGTGATGGCTTCCATATGGCCCATGCGGAACCCTCGGGAGTCGCCGGGTATATCGACCTCAATCTGAATGGGGAGCGGCCAGAGCACAATCTCGCCAAGGAGATGAAAGAACCACGTCCAGCCAAAGACGATGCCGACAATGAAAAGGCCGACCCCGTTCAAAAGCAGCAATGTCTGCATACGCGGTGTGATGGTTGAGTGTTCTGCTTGTGACATGGGTCCCCTCAGGTTTCTGAGCATTTCCAGCTGAAGTTGCAGACTTCAACGTCCGGAAATGTGGCAAAGTAACGAATTGGAGCGGTTCATTTCATTCCAATCAAAAAGTCGACCGCTCAAACAAGTGCGACGGGCTGCGGTTCGTGAAGTCGTGTCGTGTCGAGATTGGCAGCCCCTTCAGGAGAGGCGTCATAAAGTTCTGCCCAATCAAGGCCCCATGTGGGGTCAGGCACCTGTGAGGGGTGATAGCTCGGCCGCCAAATGCGGAACCATTTGGGCAGGATGTTTTTCGTGATCCGGCCGAGCAGGCGAGCCATGCGCCAGCGGCTTTTGAAATTTGACCAAAGACCATCTTCCCGGAGCAGGGCGCGATAACCCTGACCCATGCGCCAGAAAATATGACCGGTGGCATAGACAAGCCCCAGCATTCGCCAGAAATAGCTGGCATGCAGATGTTTGAAGACATCGAAGGTCACGTTCTTGTGCTCAATCTCTTCAACAAAGTGCCATAGGATGAGGGAGGCAATGGCGGGGTCGCTATTGCCGAAAAGATATTCCCTGTCCTCGATCAGCATTTCACCGATCGCAAGCGCCATGGACTCAAATCCTTCGGCGTAAGCGAGATTGAACCGCAGTGATTTTTTGTCGCCGAGATCTTTGTAGTCTTTAGCCAGACGTTCCTCGATCTTTGCGGTCGCGGCATAACCGGCTTCTGTCAGTGTGTCGTTGAACTTCTTGTGCTGCCGGAAGTGGGTGGCTTCCTGCGCGACGTAAAAGTCGAGCTCTTTCTGTAGCTGCGGGTCTGTAATCTTGTCCCGCGCCGCGCGCATGGTCTTGATGAGATAGGGCTCCAGATACGGCATGGCGAGCGAGCCGGAATTCACAATTTGCGAAAACTCAGGGCTGCCCGGGTTCCAGTGTCCGGCCCGTTCTTTGGGTGTGCGCTGTTCATAGGAAAAGGGAACGCGTCTTACTTCCATACGCTCGCGTGGCGCTCTGCCGCTGTCTACTGATATGTCGGCCATGATGTGCACCTCATACTCTAATTAGAGGAAAAACTCTAATTAGAGTATTTCCTCTAAATGCGGCAATGTCAACCCTGTTTTGAGGGTCTCTCATCTGCTATGAGAGGGCATGGGCAATAGAGAGCGAATAATCGAGGAAACACGGGCGCTTATGAACGAGCATGGGGCCGCGTCCATTGGCACGACCCAGATCGTAGAGGCGCTCAAAATCAGCCCGGGCAACCTCTATTATCATTTCAAAAACAAGGAAGAGATCATCCGGATTCTCTTCGATGACGTGGAGCGGGCGCTCCATGAGCTTCTGACCGCAGACATTGAGATCCCGATCAGTGCGGCTCGCTTCGCAGGCTTTTACCTGCGCTCGCTTGAGGTGGTCTGGGACAATCGGTTTTTCTATGGCGGCCTTTTGCAGCTCTTACGTAAAGACGAAGAGCTGGCGGAGCGTTATCGCAAAGTGCAGGCCGAAACCATTGACGGGCTGGAAGGTCTCGCGCGCCAGTTTGTGAAAGACGGGAACATGGAAAAGCCACGGGGCCGCAACGGGTTCCGGTCGGTCGCGCTCAACACCTGGCTCGTCTGGACAAACTGGATCAGGTACAAGCAGACAATGTCACCGACCCAGCTGGTGACACGGGAAGATCTCGCCGAGGGCGTCGGTCAGATCTTTGATGTTCTCACACCCTATCTTGATCCCGACTTTGAACGCGCCGCGCGCCGCGTCCTCGCGCGGGAACTGAGTGCGGGATCAGCCGACGGGTGAAAGTAGGAGCGTGTCTCGGCCTGAATCGAGACGCGGTCCCCTTCCATGGGACCGCTCCTCACCATGAGGCTTCTATTATAGACTCCCCCTCATCCTGAGGAGGACCGAAGGTCCGTCTCGAAGGATGGTGCGTCAATGATAGGTGATGGATAAAATAATGCCTGAACAAACCAGGTCGTCATCCCGGACGCGTCAGCGATCCGGGATCCATAGGGTGTCACTGCTAATCAGAGAGTCAGTTTAGACCCCGCTCCCCAACGTCTTGGCGGCCGGGGTGATAATATGAGCATGTAGATGATCCGATGTCGTCTTCGTCGGCTTCAATTTGTTCCATTGCATTAAAATTGCAATAGATTGACCATCACCCCACAGGTGACGTCTCACCCCGCTCAAACTTCACCACATTCATGGATTTGACGCTGAGCTCGCCCATGCCCTCAATAAATGTCGCCATGTGCGGCATCGCGAAGTGTGCGTCGAGCGCTGCCTGGTCCTCCCATTCTTCATAGATGCGAATGCGGGTTGGGTCTTCGAGATCCTGATAGAAAGCATAGGCGTGACAGCCGGGCTCCGCGCGGCTGGCAGTACCCATAGAGACAGCGAGCTCTTTTGCAGCGGCAACACTGCCCTCATCAATCTCGATGATTCCTGTGACCACCAACATGGCTTCCTCCTTTTTTTGTAACCCGAAACTCTAGTCTGTGTTTTGCCTGTTAAACAGGAAGCCATAACGCGTCGGCAGGAGGCGCTGGATCCAGTCAACCATCCGCGCATCAAAGCCAATCAGAATACGAGGCTTGTTCTTCTTGATGCCGTTCACGATGGTCTGCGCTGCTTTTTCCGGCGTCGTCTTGGCAAGTTGATCAAAACCGTCCTGCGCTTCTTCCCGTTCCCCGACAGTGGTGCTTTGCAGGAAGCGCGCATTGCGAAGGATGTTCGTCTTAATGCCGCCAGGATGAACGCAGGAGACGCCGATATTTGTGTCTTTCATCTCAAGGCGAAGCGCTTCGGTAAACCCGCGAATGGCAAACTTAGCAGAATTGTAAGCCGCCTGGGTGCGCACGGAGATCAGCCCAAAAATGCTCGACACGTTCACAATGTGTCCGGCACCCTTCGCCTGCATCTGTGGCAAGAAGGCCTTGGAGCCATAGACCATGCCCCAGAAGTCAATATTCATGACCCACTCAAAATCTTCGTAAGTGAGCTCTTCAACGAGCGCCACCTGGGCGACACCGGCATTGTTGATGACAATGTCCGCGCCGCCATGGGCCCCGGCGATTTCATCGGCAAACGCATAGATCGCATCCTTGTCGGACACATCAATAATATGCGTGGAGACACTACCGCCGCTTGCTTTGATATTGTCAGCGGTCTTTTCCAATCCCGCCCGATCGACATCTGTGATCGCCACATGCTTTGCACCTTCGCGGGAAAGAAGTTCTGCGGTCGCCCGGCCAATGCCACTGGCGGCGCCTGTTACGACGGCAATTTTTCCTGAAATCTCGGTCATAGGTTCTCTCCCTTTATCTCTCTTGATGCGAGTGACAAATTGTCATTTTGGGGTCTTATAAAGCCTTTGACCTCAGATGTCGCCCTTCGCTCTCCATCTCGCCCATGCCTGTCTTGGATTCGGCAGAAAACGGCGGAAAAATCCGCGATCATTGAGATTGTCGTATTAGTTTCATATCAACACCGCACAAGGAGCGATTCTGTCACGCGGGCGCGTGGGAAGAACCGTTGGAGTGAAGCATGGCTGCGGCAGAGCAAGAAAAGAGAACGGGTAAGGATGTGACGTCGCGCAATGCACCGGACATTGTCGCGGTCGCAATTGTTCAGGCGCGGCTTCTTATTGTCGTGGCGGGTGTGGTCTTCGGCTTCCTCTATCTGTCTGGCCTCACCTCCGTCGAGATCTCCATCATCGGGTTTTTTGCTCTGGCCTTTGGGGCTGTCGCTCAGACTTATTTTGCTGAAGACCGACGCCGCCGCGATGTAGCACGCGCAGTCGCAGATAGTCAGGCGGCCCAGTCCCGCGAGGGCATTGGCAGTGTTGTGCTGGAGCAGATGCAGGATGCGGTGGTGTTGCTCGATGGCGACGGACGGATCATCTATCACAATCGCTCGGCGGAACGTTTCATCGGACTGACCGCGACAGGAAAGCTCATACCATCCGTTTTGAGGGAACCTGTTCTGCTCGACGCAATCCAGCGGGTGCGTACAGGAGGTGCCGCCGAAGAGATTGAGTATATGAGTCCCGTCCCCGTCGAACACCATTATCAGGCCGTGATTACGCCCGCTGAGACAGCTGAGAATGATGGCAGCGGTACACCGACGCTGCTTGCGTTGCACGACGTTACCGATATGAAGCGGGTCGAGCAGATGCGCGTCGACTTCGTTGCCAATGCCAGCCACGAGCTTAAGACACCGCTTGCCTCACTCTCCGGGTTCATTGAAACCCTGCAAGGCCCGGCGAAAGATGATGCTGACGCCCAGGAAAGATTCCTCGGCATCATGGGCGAACAGGCCACCCGCATGCAGCGTCTCATCGAAGATCTGCTCTCTTTGAGTCGCATTGAGCTGCGCGAACATATGCCCCCACGGGGCACCGTCAGTGTCTCCGGCCTTGTGAAAGACGTTGTCGACGCTATCGGACCGATTGCCGAGCGCGATCAGGTAACGATTGATGTGGCAATGCCAGATGACCTACCCATGATCAGGGGCGACTGGGATGAACTTCTACAGGTCGTTCAGAATCTAGTGGATAACGCCGTGAAATATGGTCAAAGCGGCGGGCGCGTTGAGATTTCAGCCGACCGTATTGATGGATTGTCTGATTCTTCAGACGGCACATGTGTTGAATTGAAGGTGCGGGACTTTGGTCCGGGCATCCCCAGAGAGCAGATTCCAAGGCTAACTGAGCGTTTTTACCGGATCGATGTGACGACAAGCCGGGAACGCGGAGGGACGGGCTTGGGCCTTGCCATCGTCAAACACATTCTCAACCGCCACAACACCGAGTTGCGCTGTGACAGTGTCGTGGGCGAAGGGGCCACTTTTTCCGCCCGCTTTTTGGCGGAATAAAAAATTCCATTTAAAATCAACAACTTGAACTGTCATGCAACTGTTGCAGTTTTGTCGTATTCCCTTCGTGGACCACCGATAGCGTGCCCCACGCATCAGGAAGAACGACCGGTAGAGCCCGGAAACTTCCTGGCTTCGAGGGGGCAGGCGAGGTGACTTAAACACTCACGCGGCCCGGCTTGCCAATTATCCGGCTTGATAGGCAGGGATATCCAACGGATTGGAGAATAACCGTGAACTTTAAAAACCTGGCCCAGAACCTGGCTGTAGCAGCATCAGTTACTGTTGCGTCTTTCACCATGGCGGGCGTCGCCGAAGCCCGCGATCAAATTCAGATTGTCGGCTCGTCGACTGTCTTCCCATTCTCAACGGCAGTGGCTGAGCGTTTCGGTCAGACAACGTCGTTCAGCACACCTGTTGTTGAATCAACCGGCTCCGGCGGCGGCATGAAGCTGTTCTGCGCAGGTGTGGGTCTTGAGCATCCAGACATCACCAACGCATCTCGTCGGATCAAAGAGTCTGAGTTCGGTAAATGCACGGACAATGGCATCACGATTACCGAAGTGAAGATCGGCTTCGATGGCATTGTTCTGGCGAATTCCAAAGAGGGCGCAGAATTTTACCTGACGACCCGCGACATTTTCCTGGCGCTTGCCAAGGAAATTCCAGACGGCAATGGGGGCCTGATCGAAAATCCCAACGCCAAATGGTCTGATGTGAACCCACAGCTTCCTGATCTCCGGATCGAAGTTCTTGGGCCTCCTCCAACATCGGGTACGCGCGACGCATTTGTTGAGCTTGCGATGGAAGCGGGTGCAAAGACTTTCCCAGAGCTGAAAGCGCTCCGCAAAGAAGATAAGAAAGCCTTCAAAGTGATCGCTCATTCGGTTCGCGAAGATGGTGCTTTCGTTGAAGCTGGCGAGAACGACAACCTTATCGTTCAGAAGCTGACTGCTAATCCTAATGCGCTTGGCATTTTCGGCTTCTCTTTCCTCGACCAGAACTCAGATCGCCTGAAAGGCTCGATTGTTGATGGCAACGCGCCAACATTCGAAAATATCGCTGGGGGTGACTATCCGATCTCTCGTTCACTTTTCTTTTATGTGAAGCAGGAACATGTCGGTACCGTTCCTGGCATTGAAGAGTTTCTGGCAGAGTTCACAAGCGACGGCGCTTGGGGGCCAGATGGCTACTTGGTCGACAAGGGTCTGATCCCACTTCCAGATGCTGACCGTGAAGCAATCCGCGAGTCTGCGACATCGCTGGCACCACTTGCCATGTAATTCCTGTCAGGCGGGCCCTTGGGCCCGTCTGATACCTAGACAACAGACACAAAAGCTTTTCTGGCGGGCGAGATGGAAACCTCAGTACTGGTTGTAACGATCCTAATCCTGACATTGTTCGGATATTGGATGGGGCGATCTCGAGCACGCCTTTTGGCAGGGAGCGAACACCTCTCTGTTTTGCACTCTCTTCCAAGCTACCACGGATCCTATGTCGCTCTTTGGTGTGGCCTACCGGCACTTTTGCTTGTGGCGGCTTGGCTGGCGTTTGAGCCGTCGATCATCGAGTATATCGTCATTGAGGCAATTCCCGGCGCCCGCGCTCTTGAACCTGCTCAGTTGAGCTTGCTGGTGGCCGACATTCGCAACCTCACATCCGGCAACATCGTCAGTCGCGAAATTGACCCCGCGCTTGCCGCAGCTGGTGAGCACTACCTGTCGCTGCAACGCACGAGCCACGCTGCGCTCATAGTGTTGGCCTTGTCCGGCGCCGTTTATGGCCTCTATCTCGCACGGAAAAGTCAGACACGCGATTTTCGGGCGCGCAACCGGGTTGAGCAGATCATCCGCATCATCATGGTTGTAGCGTCGACAATTGCGATTCTCACCACCGTCGGCATCATCCTGTCGCTCATATTCGAGACGCTTCGCTTCTTTGAGAAAGTGAGCGTCAGCGAGTTTTTGTTTGGGCTGAATTGGAGCCCCCAAACAGCATTGCGCGCTGAGCAGGTCGGGTCCTCTGGCGCCTTTGGTGCCGTGCCTATTTTTGCTGGCACGTTCATGATCACGGGGCTCGCCATGCTGGTGGCGGTGCCTATTGGGCTGCTCTCTGCAATCTACATGTCGGAATATGCAGGGCCAAAATTGCGGTCTGTCACCAAGCCGGTTCTCGAAGTGCTCGCAGGCATTCCGACAGTTGTTTACGGCTTCTTTGCAGCGCTCACCGTCGCGCCCTTCTTCCGGCAGACAGGCGAAGCCGCAGGGCTCGTGGTGTCATCGGAATCGGCGCTCGCAGCGGGCATGGTCATGGGCGTCATGATCATCCCCTTCGTTTCATCTCTTTCTGATGACGTCATGAACGCTGTACCGCAGTCGCTTCGCGACGGCGCCTATGCGCTCGGCGCAACGCAGTCTGAAACTATCAAGCAGGTCATTCTGCCCGCCGCATTGCCAGGCATCGTCGGCGCGGTGCTGCTCGCCATCTCGCGGGCCATTGGTGAGACCATGATCGTAGTGATGGCAGCAGGTCTTGCGGCCAATCTGACAGCCAATCCGTTAGAAGCTGTCACGACCGTCACCGTACAAATTGTCACCCTCTTGGTGGGTGACCAGGAATTCGACAGCGCCAAAACACTGGCGGCCTTTGCTCTTGGGTTGGTGCTTTTCATTATCACTCTCGGGCTGAACATGATCGCGCTTAGTGTTGTCCGGAGGTATCGCGAGAAATATGACTGATATGGCCATCTCGAACGCAGCTAATAAACAGCAGACTGAGTTCTCCGCACGTCTCCAAAAGAGATATGCCGCTGAGCGTCGCTTTAGAGCCTACGGGTTAAGCGCGATTGTTATCGCGGTTTCTATCTTGGGCATTTTGCTGGGCACGATTTCGTTCCAGGGCGCGCCGGCCTTCTTCCAGACCTATATTCAGGTTGACGTCTATTTTGACGAAGCGGTGATTGATCCTGCTGGTACGCGCGAAGAGCGTGCCTTGCGGACGGCGAACTATCAGGCGCTGGCAAAAAGCAGTCTCTATGAAATCTTCCCTGACGTGACGGAACGCCGGGAGAAGAGAACATTGAGCCGACTTCTCTCAAGCGGTGCTTACCGACCCTTGAGGGAAATGGTTGTAAATGACCCATCAATCATTGGAACAACTCAATCCGTTTGGCTGGTGACATCCGATGACATTGATACATTCTACAAAGGACAGATCGACCGCGAGACGGTCGAGGCCGATCGCCGCGTCAAAGATAATGAGATCGCCTGGGTTGACGCACTAGAGGCCGAAGGTCGCATCGACCTGCAGTTCAACACAGCCTTCTTCGCTACCGGCGACAGCCGTGAGCCAGAACTCGCGGGGATCTGGGGCGCTGTTGTCGGCTCCTTCCTGACCTTGATCGTAACACTAGCCGTAAGCTTCCCGCTGGGAGTGTCGGCTGCTGTCTATCTTGAAGAATTTGCTCCCAAGAACCGCTGGACCGACTTGATCGAGGTGAACATCAACAACCTCGCGGCGGTACCCTCAATCGTGTTTGGTCTGCTGGGACTCGCGGTCTTCTTAAGTTTCTTTGGCATGCCGCGCTCTGCACCCCTGGTCGGGGGACTGGTGCTCGCACTTATGACGCTGCCAACAATCATTATTGCGACCCGTGCGGCGCTGAAAGCTGTACCTCCCTCAATCCGGGAAGCCGCGCTGGGTGTCGGCGCATCGGATTTGCAGGTTGTGACCCATCACGTGCTGCCATTGGCCATGCCCGGGATACTGACAGGGACCATCATCGGGATGGCGCAGGCACTCGGTGAAACAGCGCCACTCCTCATGATTGGTATGGTAGCCTTTATTGTCGATGTCCCTTCAACGGTGACGGATCCCTCTACCGTCCTGCCGGTTCAAATCTATATCTGGGCAGACAGCCCGGAACGTGCCTTTGTTGCCAAGACGAGTGCTGCCATTATGGTGCTGCTTGGCTTTCTCATCACCATGAACGCCGTCGCGGTAATGTTGCGTAAGCGTTTTGAACGCCGCTGGTAAAGGGTCAGGTCATGTCGGTCGCTGAAGCCGTTAAATCTGAAACGCCTGCTGAAAAGCCGGAACAGATAAACCACAAGATTACGGGCAAGGATGTGAGCGTCTTCTATGGCGACAAACAGGCTTTGTTCGATGTCAATCTCGACATCCGCGAGCGCCAGGTCACGGCGCTCATTGGGCCCTCTGGGTGCGGCAAATCCACATTCCTGCGCTGCATCAATCGCATGAATGATGTGATCGATGGCTGCCGAATTGAGGGTGAAATCAAAGTCGACGGAACAGACATTTATCGCTCAGGTCTCGATGTTGTGGAATTGCGGGCTCGCGTCGGGATGGTGTTCCAAAAGCCGAACCCATTTCCAAAATCCATCTATGACAATATCGCCTACGGACCACGTATCCACGGGCAAGCCAGCGACTCCGCTGAACTTGATGAGATTGTCGAGACCAGCCTTCACAGGGCGGGCCTGTGGGAAGAAGTGAAGGACCGATTGGACAACCCAGGCACCGGACTCTCCGGTGGTCAGCAGCAGCGGCTTTGCATTGCACGGGCCATAGCGGTCAACCCGGAGGTCATCTTGATGGATGAGCCTTGTTCGGCACTGGACCCGATCGCAACAGCGCGGATAGAAGAACTGATTGATGAACTCAGAGAAAAGTTCACGATCGTTATCGTGACGCATTCTATGCAGCAGGCTGCCCGGGTTTCTCAGCGGACCGCATTCTTCCATATGGGCGTGCTGGTCGAAGAAGGTGCCACGAG
>NZQM01000145.1 GCA_002695905.1 Parvibaculum sp. | reverse complement strand
GGCCAAGGAGGGTGCCCCGATGTGCGCCACGGTGACGCTGATTGACTCGATCGTTTATGCGCGCTCTGGCTTTCATCACTCCATGAAGTTCCGCTCGGTCGCCGCGCACGGTGTCACAGAGCTTGTGACCGGCGATGAGAAACTTGCCGCGCTTGATTTTATGGTCGACCGGTTGGAGCCCGGACGGGCGGCACATCTGAGACCGATGAATGATCAGGAGATCAAAGCGACCCATGTGGTGCGGCTGATGTTGGATCAGGTGACGGCCAAGGTGAGTGTCGGGGATGCGCCCAATGAAGAACCAGAAGATCTCGATTGGCCGGTCTGGGCCGGCATTGTTCCGGTGATGACGGTTTACGGCGTGCCGCGACAGCATGACCCGTCATTAAGCGATGCGGGACGGCCAGCGCTTACCGGTCTCATATTCAGAAAATAGGAGAGACACATGCAGATCCTCATCATCTGTGGATTCCTTGTGGCTGCGATCATCAATCTGCTTCCGGTTATAGGTGTGGTAGGCGCGCCGCAGTTGGAGCGCATGTATGGTGTTGCTCTTGAGGGGCCAGACCTCGCGGTGCTGATGCGTCACCGCGCGATACTGTTTGGCATTGTGGGCGCGCTGTTGGCGACGGCGGCGTTCGTACCCTCGTTCCGCTGGGCGGCGTTCTTCGCAGGTATGCTGAGTATGGTGAGCTTCCTGGTGTTTCAGGCGCTGGAAGGGCAGACCAACGCGGAGCTCGGCAGGGTGGCGCTGGTCGACTATATTGGTATTGCGGCACTGGCCGTGGCCGGTGTGGCAGTCTGGATGCAATCGGATTGATCCGAAGGGAGGTGTGTCATGTATGTGCCGGAATTTTTCAGCCCACCAGATGAGCGGGCACTTGTAGACCTTGTCCGCTCCTATCCCTTTGGAACGATTGTCACGAGTGATTTGCAGGCCAGTCACATTCCCTTTCTGCCGTCTGAGGAGAAAGACGGCCTTGTCTTTCACGGCCATGTGGCCAAAGCCAATCCCCATTGGCAGGCATTTGATGGCGCGGTATCTGCGCTTGCAATGTTCCAGGGGCCAGGCGGCTATATCTCGCCGAGCTGGGGCGATTGCGCCAAGCTCGTGCCTACCTGGAATTATATGGTGGTCCATGCGCGCGGCGTGCCGAAGCTGGTGGAGGCACGCGCGGACAAAATCCGGCTGCTGCACCTAATGACAGAGGCCCACGAAGCGGGCCAGCCCGCGCCCTGGGCGATCGGCGACCTTGAGACGCAAAAGCTTGAGCAGCTGCTTGACGCGCTTGTGGTTTTCCATATGCCGGTGACGTCCCTTGAGGGCAAGTGGAAGCTCAGCCAGAACCGGGAGGCGGCGGACAAGGCGGCCTTTATCAAGGCGGTTCGGGCCCGTGGGGACATCGATCTTGCGAAAGCGATGAAAGAGGCTTGATTCCCTTATCTCCGGTTGCGTGAGCGGCTTCAGAGGCATAGAAATGCCTCGCGTTTTCCTTATCTCAGTGGAGACTTCCATGGCCTTTATTTCAGACACGCTTTCCCGCATTCAGCCGTCGGCAACCATTGCCGCGACCCAGAAAGCGCGCGACCTGAAAGCCCAAGGCCGCGATGTGATTGGTCTCGGCGCTGGCGAGCCGGATTTCGACACGCCGGACAACATCAAAGAAGCGGCGATCGAGGCGATCCGCCGGGGAGAGACAAAATACACCGCCGTTGATGGAATCCCAGAGCTGAAGCAGGCGATCTGCGACAAGTTCAAGCGGGAGAACGGCTTGTCTTACGAGCCCGCGCAGGCCTTTGTGGCGCCGGGCGGCAAGCCGATCATTTTCAATGCCATGATTGCGACGCTGAACCCCGGCGATGAAGTTGTGATCCCCGCTCCTTATTGGGTGAGCTATCCCGACATTGTGGCGCTTGCAGGCGGCACGCCGGTGCCCGTGGCAACGACCATTGAAAATAATTTCAAGCTGACGGCGGCGGACCTGGAAGCGGCGATCACGCCAAAGACCAAGTGGCTCATTTTCAACTCACCGTCCAACCCGTCGGGCGCGGCCTACAGCCATGATGAGCTGAAGGCTCTGACCGATGTGCTGGTGAAACATGAGCAGGTCTGGATCCTCACCGACGATATGTATGAGCATCTCGTCTATGACGATTTCGAGTTTGCGACACCGGCTCAGGTGGAGCCGAAGCTTTATGACCGCACGCTCACCATGAACGGCGTGTCGAAAGCCTATGCCATGACCGGCTGGCGGATCGGCTATTGCGCAGGCCCTGTGGAGCTCATCAAGGCGATGACTAAGGTGCAGAGCCAGTCCACGTCAAACCCCACCAGCATCAGCCAGTGGGCGGCGGTGGAAGCGCTCAATGGCACCCAGGATTTCATTCCAGAGCGGGCAGCGGTCTTTAAGGAGCGCCGCGATCTCGTGGTCTCCATGCTCAATCAGGCGACGGGCCTTAAGTGCCCGACACCTGAAGGTGCGTTCTATGTCTATCCATCCTGCGAAGGGCTGATCGGCAAGAAGACACCAGAGGGCAAGGTGATTGAGAGCGATGAAGATTTCGCGATTGCGCTTATTGAAGCGGAAGGCGTGTCCGTGGTGCATGGCGCGGCCTTTGGTCTGTCACCTTTCTTCCGGATCTCCTACGCGACCTCAACGGAAGCATTGACGGAAGCGTGTGAACGTATTCAGCGGTTCTGCGGAAGTCTTACTTAGGGCTCACGCGCAGTCACCTGCGGCGACGCGCTCCCCATTTTGATTTGGGCGGCGGTGCAGCGGCACCGACTCGCGGTCGCGAGCTTGCGAAGTTTTACACTTATTGTCACCCTGGGCTTGATCCGAGGGTCCATACCGCATCCGATTCACTATGGATGCTTGGGTCAAGCCCGAGCATGACAGTTTGAGAGGTGATGTGCCGGGAACCAACCTCACCCATAGCTTTGGTTGATGCTGGCCATCGGGCTTTTGTCGATCCCGTGATTGGGGATGGGATAGCGCAACCCGTTCTTAGACAGGGCGGCGAGGCCGTCAACAATTTGCGGTAGGAACTTGGGCGGCAGGGCGATCAGCATTTCATCATCCTGCACGCCGCCGAACTTGCGCTCTGCATAGCAGGGAATGGACATGGAGGGCTCGCCGGTTTTGAGCGCATTACCCCAGGAGTCCGAGCAGGAACTCTCGCCGACACAGGTGAAGGTGTATTTTTTGTAGTTCTTATATTGCAGACCGTTCATGAGCGTAATCATTTGCCCCGGCGTGCCGTAGATGAGGCAGATGTCCGGATTGTCGATGCGGCCAGAGATGAGCGGCGACTTAACGAGCGCTTCATAGTCGCCATGAGGGGCACAGGACATTTCCCGTTGATGTTCCGCGCTGTCCTCCAGGTCGCCATACCAGACACCATGAAAGCGTTTGCCGTCGAGAAATTCTTCATTCCGCGCGGTGAGTCCCACAACAGCGCCGCATTGCTGGCCCATGAGGTTTTTCATGGTGACGCCAATGGTGTAGCCGATCCAGCGGCTTTGGCCGACAATCTGGTCCGTCGCCATCAGCTCACCCTCGCGCGGACGGCGCAGTTTCGGAATGGCGTCGAGATCAGCCTCTGTCGCAAAGCGTTTCATGGCAACGGGATTGGTTCTCAACCGTAAGTATTGGTTGAGCTTTGCGGTGAGGCCGTTGAAATCATATTCCGTTTCATCACCCCAACAGTTTGCGTTCGTTGCCATGTTTGTTCCCTCCACTTGTCTTTCGTTTCTTTGTGTGAGGGTGATCGGTAGGGGAGAGCGTTGCAAGGGGATTTTGGTTTTGTTCACGCTCACGGCCAGACGCTGACGCGTCGGCCTCCGCGGAGGTGGGCTGACCGCCCGGCTTGCAGTCGCAAGCTTGGGAGTTTTGTTTAGAGCCGGACTACGGTCTTGGTCTTGGGTGTATTGCGGCGGCGGGCGAAGCCTTGTGTGTGTCGTGCTCTTCAGTCTCTCTTCACACTCTGTGACTCTTCAACCACACATGACGCGCAAGTTTGTCTTGGAGCGGATGAAGTGAAAAAACATCAACATGTGTTGTTGACGTTGCGTGATGGCGGGTGTACTCAAACGCCCATGACAGTGACCACAAAATATCGGCGCCCTTCTATGGGCTGGCAATCGGAGCCCTGGGGCGGGTTCCTTTGCGACTAAGCGCAACCGCGCTTATCCGAAGTCACTTTCAAAGCCCCACCATATCCGGATGGGGCTTTTTGTATGTTTGGCCCCAAACGGTGTCCCGATAACAATCGAAGGAAAGTCAGATGGTTTGTTTCCATACCAAAACACTGAAAAACCCTGCGATTGACGTGTCTGTCGGTTCGTACGCTTAACGTCCTGCCTCACGTTTTCCGCTTCGGCTTTTCAATGATGTAACGCGCGATTTCTCGCGCACCGGCTCTGCGACTGTCGCGTCGCGGTGGGGGCTTTGGTTCGCCTGTCCGGCGAACACACGCCTGTGGTCGGCTCGATCAAAATATCTGTATAAGGAGTTTCCGAGTGTTGGGAGCGAGCAGTTTCGCTCGGCCCGCGCACGGAGGTTAAAAAAATGAATATCGAACTAGAGAGAGAAACTTTGTTCAATCTGGCGCACGCGCGGACTATTGCCGTTAGCGCGGCATTGTTCCTGTTCCTCATCCATCGGTTGGGGCTCGACCCGGCTGAGGATTTATTTGAATGGTTGCTGGTGGTGGTTCCAGCGCTTGAAATCTCCGGGGTCGCCTGGTTGTTTGCGGCATTGGGTGATCATGATCACCCGGTTGATCCTACGAGTGGCAATTGGTCAGGCCTTGCGTCCGCACTTCGGTGGTTCGGCTTTGTCGTGGCGCTCAACTGGGCAGCGGCGCTCTTCATCGCCTCTACCATTGAGGCTTATGTCACGCTTGGTGGACCGGCTGTCTATATGCCGGTGATGTAGTTTAGGTAAATGCCCCTCACCCTGTCCTCGTTTGCACTCGGACCTCCCTCTCCCCTGAGGGGAGAGGGAAGCGAGCTGCAATAGCGGCGAGCGGGTGAGGGGATGCCCAGTGGGTCCATTGCCAAAGCTCTGGGATGCTCCCGAGTTTGGCGTCGGCCGCTTACGCGAGACCCAGCCGTTGCAGTTCCTGACGGATGGCAGCTTTGCGTGTCGCGTCAGACGGGTGGGTGGACATGAATTCCGGCGGCGGCGAGCCCGTGCGTTGTGCTGACATATTGTCCCAGAAGGGTATCGCCTGGCGGGCGTCATACCCGGCACGGTGCATATAATTCACGCCCAGACGATCTGCCTCCAATTCATGGCGGCGGGAATAGGGCAGCAGAATGCCAAACTGCACGCCCAGGCCCAAGATGCCCGCGATCTGGGCGCCCCCGCGGACATCACCGGCCTCAAGTGCGACGGCTGCGGCTGTGGTGACAACGCCTGCGGCAACCTGCTGGCTATAGCGTTCGGCGGCGTGTTTGGCCGTCACGTGACCGACCTCATGACCCATGACGGTTGCCAGGTGATCGTCATTTTTCATGCGTTTGAAGATGCCTTTATAGAAACCCACCTTACCGCCCGGCAAAACAAACGCGTTCGCCTGGTCGTCATCAAAAACTGTAAATTCCCATGGTTGCCGCTGAAGACCTGCGGTCTGGACAATTTTGTTTCCCACGGTGTTCAGTCTGCGGTTAAGAGTGCGGTCCTGGGAAATCTTCGTTTGCCTCTTTATTTGTGTCCAGGAGGATGCCGCCATCTGGGCAATCTGGCCTTCAGAGACGAGAAGCAATTGGTCGCGGCCGATCGCCTGATTTCGCGCGCAGCCTGCAACGGCCACAATGGAGCCAGCGGCCAGGCCCTGTACCAGCTTGCGTCGGCTGACGACGATCGGGTCCTGATCAAGAAACTTAATGGTCATTCTACTTCCCCTATATGACGCACCCCTAGAAGCTTCTGTTTACTCTACCCAAAGCACCCTAAGACCCCAAGTGGGCTGTCATAGTTTCTTCTTTAAAATAATTCTAAACTACCTTGTATGAGCATGAGAGTTTGCTTATATTTGGATCGATCAAGGAGGTTTCTCATGCAGATTGATATTGGAATTCCCGAAGCTGAGCGCGCAAAAATCGCAGAAGGGCTGACCCGTGTTTTGGCGGACACCTATACGCTCTATCTCAAGACCCATAACTATCACTGGAATGTGACGGGTCCGATGTTCAATACGCTGCACACCATGTTTGAGGTTCAATATAACGAGCTTTGGGTGGCGGTTGATGAGATCGCGGAACGCATTCGGTCGCTCGGTGAGTACGCGCCCGGCAGCTATGCGGCCTATGCGGATCTCACCAGTATTGAAGAAGATTCTGGTGTGCCGAAGGCGGAAGCCATGCTGGCCAACCTTGTAAAAGGTCACGAAGCAGTTGCGCGTACAGCCCGCGAAGTGTTCCCGCTGGCGGAAGACGCGAGCGATGAACCAACCGCGGATCTTCTCACCCAGCGCATGCAGGCCTCCGAAAAGACCGCCTGGATGCTGCGCTCAATGTTAGAGACCTAATCGGGTTGGAGAACCAAAGCGGTTCACGAAAACGCGAGCAGAATTGGGGGCAGGTCGCTTTAAGGTGACTTGCCCCTGTTGCGTTTTGAGCCAATTCTATCGTTGCACGAACAGGAGAAAGACATGCTCATTAAGAAGACCCGTCCTTGGGAACTGTCTGAAAACCAAGCCACGTCTGAGCACATCTTCTTCAACCGCCGGAAATTTCTGAAAACCAGCGGGCTCCTCGCTGCGGGTGTCGGGTCCGGGCTCCTTGCCGCGTGTGAGGATGGGGCCGAAGCGGATACGGGAGGCGCCATCTCCCTTGATCCCAATGCGTCCAAATATCCCGCTCCCCGGAATCCCGATTTCATGCTCTCCCGAGAAATCACGCGGGAAGACGTGTCGTCGCGCTACAATAATTTCTACGAATTTGGCAGCCACAAACGTATTTCGAGCGCGGCGCAAGATCTTGAGATCCGTCCCTGGCAGGTGGTGATTGATGGGGATGTGGCGGAGCCACTGACCCTTGATCGTGATGAGCTGATCAAGGCGATGCCGCTGGAAGAGCGGCTTTATCGGCACCGGTGTGTTGAGGCTTGGGCGATGGCGGTTCCCTGGACCGGCTTTCCTTTTTCAGAACTTGTGAAACTCGCAGACATCAAATCCGGCGTGCGCTATGTGCGCATGGAAACTTTCATGAACCCGGATGTGGCGAGCGGACAGAACCAGTTCTGGTATCCCTGGCCTTATGTGGAGGGGCTCACGCTTGAGGAAGCCACCAACGATCTCGCCTTCCTTGTGACGGGTGTTTACGGCAAACCCCTGCCAAAGCAGTTTGGGGCGCCGCTGCGTCTAGCGGTGCCATGGAAATATGGCTTTAAGTCAATTAAGTCGATCGTCCGCTTTACGTTTACCGCAGAGCGCCCGATTAGTTTCTGGGAAGAGATCAACCCGGCGGAATATGGCTTTTGGGCAAACGTAAACCCGGAAGTGGCGCATCCCCGCTGGAGCCAGGCGACGGAAGAGCTTCTTGGGACCGGAACACGCGTTCCTACCCAGCTCTTCAATGGATATGCAGAGCAGGTCGCTCACCTCTATGCTGGCAATAACCAGCCTCTCTATAGGTAGGCTTAGCCGCGCGCTACCAGGCTTTCACCACAAGCACGTCACAGGGCGGATTGTTGAGAAAGGTCTCAGCAATGCTGCCCAGCAGCGCATGAGTAAGCCCGACGCGACCATGGGTGCCCAGTACCAGAAGGTCGGGCTGCAGTCGCTCAACCTCTGAACGGATGACCGATTGGGTCTCGCCCTGCTTGACGATCTTGTGAAATGGGATGTCTGGCCGCGCGCCGGTAGTCGCGGAGCAGATGAGCGTATCCAGTTCTTCCTCAATCAGCTGGGCCAGTTCGTGCTCATGCGCTTCCCTATAGGCGTTCCGTGTCTGGCGACCGCGCTGAAAGCCGCCAAAGGGCACATGAAAGGAATGAATGGCGTTGAACTCCGCATCAGGTGCCAGGGACAGAGCCTGACGGATGGCGATGCGGGAGAAAGCTGAAAAGTCGACCGCGATGGCGACTTTCTTGTAAGCCCCACTTGTTCTATTGGGAACCACCAGGACAGGCTGCTGTCCCTTGCGAATGACACGCTCCATGGTGGTGCCTGCAATCGGTTTGTTACCTGCTTCATTTCTATGGATGCCCATGACGATCAGGTCGGCGCCAATCTCGTCTGCATGATCCAGAATGTCGCGATAGTCTTTGCCTGTGATGGCGTCGATCGTTGGATCCAGTGCCTTTGTCCCATCGACCCGATCGAGGCTGCTTTGGATTTCCTTCAGCGTGGCGTCCCGCACGCGGTCCTGGACTGATGCGGGCAGGTCCTCATCGATAATATTAAGGATGACCAAGCGCGCATTGTGCTGGCCTGCGATGTTCACCGCGCGCTCAAGGGCTCTGTCAGATCGCGCCGACAGATCGGTCGCCATCAGTATGGTTTTAGGGGCTCTAAACGCCGCCGCGGCAGTGTCGGCGGGCCTGTCGTTCGTTTGGGCGCTTGGGGGCATTTGCTACCTGTCTGTTCAATGCTGAAGGGGTCAGTTTTGGCCTCTTTTACAGATAGGGGGCAAAACATGTCTTTTCAACAATTCTGAGAGTTGTTGACCTATTCTCAAAGCTGTTTACATACATAGGCGTGCATTTCCGGATTGGGAGAGGGGCTAATGTTGAGCAGGCCATTTATGACCACGCAGGACGTAGCTGAACTGCTGAAGGTTCGTGAGCCAACGGTGCGCTCCTGGATTCGGCAAGAGGAGTTGCGGGCAGTGAAGATCGGTCGGGAGTTCCGCGTGGCGGTGAAAGACCTTGAAGCCTTCGTCAACGAACACGCGACCCGTGCGCCAAGCTGGCAGGCCTGAACTGCCGGTAAAAGTTGGTCATAGAAAGTGACTGGCCGAACGCGCGGCCATGCCTATGCTGCGGCCCATGAAAAAACCAACGCTTGTGATTTTTGATTGCGACGGCGTGCTCGTCGACACGGAGACCATTGCTGGTGCGATGTTTTCTGAATATGTACGGGCGACCGGCTATTCCGCGTCCCATGAAGAATGCCTGGTGACCTTCCGGGGACGTTCCATGAAATCTGCTATAGAGATTGTTGAGGCGGATATCGGACGGACACTCCCTGCTGATTGGGGGGAGAGAATTGAAGAGGACGTTCAGGCAATTTTTCGGCGATCGGTTGATGCTATTCCGCATGTGTATCACGTCACGAAGGCTATTGAAGCGACGGGTATTGATCGCTGTGTCGCCTCATCTTCGGTACTGGAGCACATCGAAAACTCCGTGGAGAAGATCGGTCTTGCGGACCATTTCTCCGGCAATCTTTTTAGCGCGACAATGGTGGAGAAAGGTAAGCCTGCACCTGACTTGTTCTTGCATGCCGCGCGGGAGATGGGGCATGCACCTCAGGTAAGCGTGGTCATTGAAGATAGCCTTCCTGGCGTTCAGGCTGGTGTTGCTGCTGGTATGCGCGTGTTTGGGTATGTTGGTGACGAAATAACAGATGGACGGGCGCTGGCTGAAGCGGGGGCGACGGTCTTTGATGATATGCGGAAACTTCCAACATTAATGGGGTTGTGATTTGAGTATGGCTAATGTGCGGCCCTTGGGGCGTTGGGCGCGACCGTCTTTTCAAGCATGGAGCAATTGCCAGACCTGCTCAGGATTTGACGAGCTAATTCTGCCAGTCTTGATACCAGGGAATGTCCGCGTCCAGGTCGATCCGTTCATTCACCCGATAGCGCGTCGGAAAGAACCCAGTGCCAGATATTTCGCCATCGCGCACCGCTTCCAACGTATCGCGGAGCTCAACAATGTCTCTCATTTCCAGGACCGGTGCGCCGGTCATGTTTGTGCGATGAGCGGTGTACAGCTTGGTCTCGCGCGGCAGGGTGAGGAGAAGGTTTTCAGCAACCTTCAGATAGTCGGTCAGAGATGAGTTGGGCAGGAAGGCATAAAGTGGGCCTTCGTAGATATAATCACCGGTAAAGAACTGGTTGTTCGTTTCATCCCAAACCGAAATGGACTCGTCGGTATGGCCCGGCGTGAAGACGACCCTTATGGTTCTGTCGCCAAGGTCAATTGTTTCCCCATCTGAAAGCCATTTTGTGACCTTCCAACTTGGAATGTCATGCCCTTCGGCGGATCCCAGATATTGCGTGTGTGTTGGGGAGAAGAGGTCGCCGTTCATCTGAGCCCGGCGTTGCGGTGTGTCTAGAAGCGCGATCTGGCTAAAGCGTTCCAGATTGCCAACGTGGTCATAGTGAAGATGGGAGGGGACAGCGAGCACAGGTTTGTCTGTGAGGCTCTTAACCACGGGCAGAATGTTCGCCGACGGATACCCAATGTCGAACAGGATGGCACGGTCTCGTCCTTCGATGAGGTAGGAGAAGACTGGGCCACTGGCGCGGGGTTCTCCGATCGCGTGGGTGCGTTCATCAATGATGTCGATCGTGTAATAGTCGTCAAACCATTGTTCGGTGGTGGAGAGCTCCTGCTTTTCGCGGAGGGGCGGTGGGCTGTCTGAGGACAGCGCGGCAACAGCGAGCTCAAATCGAAAGTGGAGTAGGCCCGCGGCAATTGCGACAAGTACAATGACTGAAATGACCAGAATACGTAGCATGGCTGTGTCCCCCGACCTTTGATCCATGACACCGTATCACTATGGGCGCTTGCCTTCCACGTGCTGAAATAAACTGGCGCTTGGCTGTCACAAAGCTCTGAGCTCTCTCGTCTAAGTAACAACGGTCTGGTGTGTAAGATGGAGAAAACACATGTCTGGAGCAAATAGAGTTACGCTTGTGAAAACAGTTCCTGATGCGCTCGGCGCTTTTGGCAGCATTGAAACGATGTTTGCGACCTGTCCAGTTGATCCCCTATTGCGGCATCTTGTGAAGCTGCGCGTGTCTCAGATCAATGGCTGTGCCTTTTGTGTAAACATGCATACAGGAGAAGCCCGGGATGACAATGAAACCGAGGCGCGTCTCGACCATCTTGTTGTTTGGCGCAATACCGACCTTTTTTCTGCTGCGGAAAAGGCGGCGTTTGCCTGGTCCGAGGCTCTGACAATTCAGGGAAGTGGCGCTGATCTCACACGATTACATGCCGACCTTGTCGAACATTTCTCGCAGGAGCAGATTGACTATCTGACGCTTATCATTGTGATGATCAACACCTGGAACCGACTGCAGGTGTCGAACCATAATGCGACGTTTTAACGGACAGGAGTAGGGGTGATGATGCGACGCGTTTTACGGACTGCAATTGTGACCGGTGGCGTTTTGGTTGTGCTGGTGAGTGTGTTCTATGTGTTTCGAACGCCCCTGTTTCTTAAAGCCATCGAGTTGGCGGGTGCACCGCCGCTCGCCGCGCAGGAGGCAGTGGCGCTTGGAGCGCAAGAAGTTTGGGCGGGTGACTTTTATACTGTCGAACGTCTGGATGCCCAAACATTTGCGATCAGTGAGCCACGTTATTTTCGTGACGTCTATTCCTATCTTATCGTTGGTGACCGGGAGGCGTTGCTCATTGACAGTGGGTCACCTCTCCGAGACATCAGCCCCATTGTTGCCCAGCTCACAGACAAGCCCGTCAGCGTCATTGCAACCCACCTCCATTTTGACCATGTCGGCAATCATACCCGGTTTGCGCAGGTTTTGATGCCGGACCTTTCCTACCTTCGTGCGCGCACACACGACGGGAAATTTGTGCCTGACGCTCTGGAGCATCTGGGTCAGTTTGAAGGCTATGACATTTCGGGGTGGGATGTGGGTGGCTGGTGGTCTGTGGGGGGCGATCTTGATCTCGGCGGGCGTTCGCTGACGCTGCTCACCACGCCTGGCCACACGCCAGACTCGATTTCCATCTGGGATGAAACCAGCAAACGTCTCTTCATGGGGGATTATGCGGGCGACGGGGAGATTTATGCCTTTCTGCCAAATTCCAGTCTGGGTGCCTATTTAGAAACGACAGAACGTCTGCTGGCGGAACTGCCGCCTGAAACGCTTCTATTCGCGGCCCATGGCGGCGCGGAGACGCGTGCCGCACCTAGTGTGGGTATGCGGAACCTGGTGGACCTCCGCGATGGCCTTCTCGCCATGCGTGACGATCGTCTCGCCGGCACGGGATTTTGGCCCCGTGCCTATCCTATTAACCGCAATACATATGTGCTGGCAGATTGGACTGGGCCAGGCGGCTCTAGCTGGGATTTCGACTAGGTCACCGACTCGTAAACCCGCAGCCAGATGCGTATTGCGGCGAGTTTGATGAGGGCGAGGAAGTTGGCGTCGTGTTTCTCGTATCTGGTCGCGATAGCCCTGTAATGCTTT
>NZQM01000144.1 GCA_002695905.1 Parvibaculum sp. | reverse complement strand
TGTCTTAACTCTGTTGTCTAAGTTACTGACTATATTATGAATTGAGTCAACATCACCGACAACGGACAGCAATATGTATTTAATAGATAGGAATACAAAAAAGCCACCAATAATAGATATAGCTATTGGAAAGCCAACCTCTGCTATTAGTGCGAAGGCTTCATTCATCTACTTCCAAACCACCCATAGCTTCAGAAGCTCGTCTACGCACATCTTCAGGAACCACAACATCTTGATATGTTTTGTTTGCTTCTAATAATTTCATTTTTAAAGAACGTAATTTTGTAGCACCGCCAATTTGCAACTTGTAAGCCTGTGTAAATTTTGAGTTATTAAACTCTCGTATTTGTTTATCTACTTCTGCAACCCCATCCATATCCCCAGCGTAATGAGCAAAAAAACGTCTATTTAATAAACCACGTCTTTTATCCTCTAAAGCCCTTTGTTTTGTATATAAAATATTAGTTTTTTCATACGCTAAAGCTATTTCAGTAGGGTTAAATCCAACACCTTGCATAAGTGCATTATATAAACTAACGTCCTCAACTATAGGTCGACCTGCTTTATCAACTGCACCGTTTATATAAATTCTCATACCCTTCATAGGGTTTCTAATTGCAGCGGGCATTATCATTTGTACGCCATCCATAATTGGTGATTCCCTAGAATCATCAGACATTCTTACAATTCCCCTAGTAATTTGATCTGCAGCAGATACAACTGGGCCTGCTAATTGACTCATTGTGCCGTACAAATACCCTAAGTCTTCCATTTTTTGATCATCTCTACGCCACAACAATCCGTTAAAACCAATTCTGTTTGACATATCTATGTTTAAGTAATGAGACATAGGCCCACGGTGTAGCGCATCTCCCATCCTTGCTTTCATCCAAGCATCAAAACTTACATAATCTGGGTCGTCTTCATCTGCACCTAATTCATATAAAAATGTTGCTACGCCCATACCCGGAATTCCACGAGCACCAGCAAAAATAGTAGCCATAAGAGTTATGTAAGCAAGTTGTTCTCTAGCAAATTTTTGCGCGTCTACTGGCTCTCCAGTAGCAGGGTCAATAGGCATAGAGCTGTCAGATTTATGGTTTTTTGGTAGTGCTTTACCTAAAGCATGTGCTGTTAGTTTGTATTGTAAATATACTTGAGAAAATACAAACCGTTTAAATGTACCAACTACTTTACCTATATTACTTTGAAACCAACGTGGGCCAAGTTCTTGTAACGCAGTACCACTGGCTTCTTCTGTAATTTTTAAAGCGCGTTCTATAGCTAAGTCTTGTATTTCTTCTGTTGTTTTATCAAGTCGCCCTTGTCTTTTTAATTTAGTAAATTTATCTATAGCTAGTTCATAAGCAGCTTTTATTCCGACTTCGCGGTTAGCACGTTCTGAGTTTTGAAATGCCCAGTTTGCGGTTAGTAAGAGCCTATCCCTCGTAGAGTTTACTCTGCTAAGTTTTTTTTCATTAAGGTCTTGTCTTGCTTCTTGTAGCTCTTGTGATGTGGTTCTACGTATTAAGTTTCTTTGAAGTGCTGTGGTATACAGTTTATCCATACCATTGTCTTTTAAAACGTCTTTTGTAAATATAGTTACATCAGCTAAAGAAGCATTAGTTCCCGGAATAGTTAACGTAGTGTTGTCATCTCTACCAATAGAAGGAGAAGCTAAATTTTTAAAATATTGTTTTAGTAACTTAAACATCATATTAGTAGCTGGGCCAACACCAAATTCAGCTATAAGTTTAGGGTAAGTTACAAGAGGTAACTGCGTAAGGTTAACTAACGCAGATGAAATATTACCTGCAAGATACATATTATACCCAAAAGCAGAGGACATTCTTGCCCATGTTGCTGGAGTTGGATTTCTTAAAAATGCAGCTCGTTTTGTAATTTCTTTTCTAATGTTTGCTTCACCGCCAGCAAGCGGTTTACCGTCGCTATCTGCTATTATTGCTTCAATAGCATTATTTATATCTACTGAAGTTTCTGCATTAGCTACCTCGTTTGACATTTTAAGCGCTGTTGCTGCAAAGTTTTGAACCACGTCGTTGTTGTATCCAGCAACACCTTCTCTACGTTGAAAATGCTGTTTGATAGCGGTACTAGGAAACGAGTCATAATACGCTTGGACTATTTTTTCAATTACAATATCGTGTTCGTTTCTTTCATCTGCTTTTTTTGGTGGGTCTATTGATTGTAGTAGTTGCAATACTTGTTGGTATGCTTGTGCTTGTCCAGACATATCTTTAAATGTCTGCCCAGATGTTCTTTGGTACACTTCTCTTGTTACTGTAGTATCTTTATCTTGTTTAAATTGATTAAGCGCCCTTTCTGCTTGCGATCTAGTATCAAAAGCCTCTGTGTAAGGCTCTGTACCGCCATCCTCACTAGGTATTTCAAGATCAATCCAATATTCACCACTTCTATTTAACGGTACGTAAGGAACAATTCTATTGCTTTGTAGTTGTAAATTTAATTTATCTAACGCAGAAAGAACTTCTTTTTTCTTAGGTGAGTCAGGTTCGTTATTTAATTGATCTCTTTTACGAGTTAAAGACGCTGTTATTTGGTCTAACAACATATTACCGTATGTTTCATATGTATTTATTACTTCTACATATGCTTGTTGCAATTCTGCTGGTAGTGCTTCAAATCGTGTTACTAAATCAAAATTTATTGCGCCAAACTCTTTAGGTCTTGTTAGAGCGTCTTGTTGTAGTTCAGCCCTAGATTTACGTAAATCAGTTCGATCTATAGATGATTGATGCGTTACGTCGTTAAACTCTTTTATAATATTATCTCTTTGCTCTTTTGGCATATTGCTTGTCGCTGCTTCTTGCAACTCGGTTACTTGCAATAATTTTTGAGTAATATCTCTGTTATAGTCGTCTACTTTAGCTCGTTTTAACGATACAAGTTCGCCTAGTTTTTTAATTTGGGAAGCTAAAAACGGGTTAAATCTATTCGCATGATCCATTAATTGATCAAAACTTAACGCCCCATAAAATATCGTACTAAGAGAGTCTTTTCCTTTAGATAGTTCATCTACTGCAAATGCGTACTTTTCGTCATATGCTATGTCGTTGGCAACGCCCAACAGTTTAGTTTGCATATCATAAAGAGCGTTAGCGCTAGTAGCTTGACTAAACAACAATTCTGATGAAAGAAAATCTAGTTTTTTGTTTGGTGCTCTAATAGCAAGTTGTGCGCCGCCGTAAGCTAAATCTACAATACTTTGTGCGTCTAATTCTTTTGGGTCTATCTTGCCATACTTTCTTAAAATACTTTTTATTCCTGCTAACAAACGCTTAAAGAAAACACTTAATTTAGATTGTTGCTTTATTACTTCAGAAGGTCTGGTTCCGTTTTGCACAGCTAACTCAACAAAATACGCAAGAGTCTCGTGGTCTCGCGCTTCTGGAGATAGTTTTATACCCGTTGTATTTTCAACGTCTTGTATGTATGCAAGAGCACCTTTTGCTAAATCGTGTTCTCTACTGCCATCGTTAAGTTTTGCAAATTGTTTGACGCGGTTTACTAAAAAGTTGTAATTTTTACGCCCAACTAAATTTACCATACCAACGTGTGCGCCTACTTCATGTAAGAATACACCAACTTCATTGCCTCGTTGTATGTTATCAGTAAACAAATACGCTTTATCTTTGATTACAACGCCTTTAACACCAGAAGATAACCGCGAAGGGTCTAATCCAGCAGCTTCTGGAGTAGGTGTTATAGATACTCTTTCGTTGTTAGTAACATCTATATTTATCTCAGACAACCTAGCTACTGTTTCTTCTACAGTCGTCGGCTCAACTATTGTACCTATGTTGACACTTTCTCGACCATATCCTCCCGCAGTAACTTCGCCTATAACATCTTGTGCATCAAGATTAGTTTCTAGTGCGGTAGTATCTTCGTCTAAATTGTTTGCAACACTCTCTCCATCTACTACCTCTCCAACATCTAAACCATCATCTTGTTTTTTGTCTTGTGCTGCTTGTGCTGCTTGTCGCTCTGCTTCTAATTGTGCTGCTCGTGCATCTCGTGCGGCAAGAGTATCTGCTCCTATTTCTACTATAGCAGCTGTTGTTGCTGCAGCTCTTGCTTTTACGCCTTTATCTGCCCTGCTTGTGTCTGTAGCGCCTGAGGGTTTTTCCTTTCTTGGTTTGCCCTTTGCAGCTCTATCTTCAGCCGCATCGCGTATACTTTGAATTTTACTTTCTAAGTCTTGTATTTTTGCACTAGCCGCATTAAATTCTTCTGCAGTTCCATTAAAAACTAATCTGTCTTGTTGGCTTTTTAAAGCGGCTATTTTTTTCTCTAAATCTTCAATTTTTTTCTTTTCTTGATCTTTAAGTTTAGCTTGTTTTTTAGTTCCAAGTCCTCCCCCAGCAACAATAGGTCTATAACCAGACCCTCTTACTACAAGATCAATTACATCCTGCCTAACTGTTGCTTTATCATCTTCTGATAACTTGTTGTAATATTCTCTTGCGAACTTAGTTCCTATTTTTGTTGTATTACGGTATTCTTTTGTTTCTTTTTTATTTCCAAAAGTTTGATTACCTTCTGTTATTTTATTCCATTTTTCTGGGGTTAATTGTTTTTCTACGTAATTTTGTCTAAAATCTTGCACAGTTTCGTCAGCTTTTTTTGTTTCCGCTGGTTTAACAACAAATTTTTCGCTATCAATTACAGCATTGTATATATCGCCTGCAAGAAATTTTAAGGCTTCAGGTTTCCCAAGCATTTTTTCTATTGCCGCCATTCCTGAACCACTGTCTTTTAAATTTTCTTTAAACTCAGCGTATGTTCTACCTTTATCTTTAAGGTAATTATTAAAAGTTTTAAAAAATCTAACGCTTTGATTTACTTCCTTTTGATCTTTGTTTTTTAACGATGCTTCCATAACTAGTAAATCATTATTAAAGTCAAGTTCTGGATCTACTACTACTGGGTCTTCTATTACTTCTTCAGTTCCTACTTTTGGTGCATCTCTTGTTGTATCTGTTGTTGTTGCATCTCTTGTTGTTGTATCTGTAGTATCTGGAAACTCGCCTGTAGTATCTTGTTCTGGAAATAAATCAAGTTGTTGGGCTTGTGCTACCTTTCGCCTAGCTACAGGGTCTGTAGCTTGATTAAGTAAATCTAGCTGCACTCCAGTCCTTTCAAGTGTAGCTTTTTGCAATTTATCAAACGCTTCTTTACGTTTTTTCTCTATTGTAGCTATTTTTTGTTCTATTTTTATAAGCGAGCTTTCAAGAAAAGCTGTTGAGCGACCAGCGGCTTTTTGTTCTTCAATTTCTTTTTTACGCTTTTCTACTTCTGCTTGAGGTTTTTCTAGTTCTTTATCGTATTTTGCTTGTAGCTCTTTTAGTTCTGCGTCGTACTGTGCATCACCAGAACTAAACAACTCATCTTGTTGTAGTTGAGTAGTATCTTGTATTCTTACGCCTTCCGCATCTGTTGTTCCATCTGCTGCACCTGCCGCATCTGTTTTATCTGCTGCATCTATTTGTTTTTTAGCATCTTCTGCTTGTTTTTGTTGGTTTACAGCGCTACGAAGTTGCAATCCTTCTTGTGTACCACCAGCAGCGCCAAATGCACTACCTGCTAACCCACCACGCAATCCTGAATCTATAAGGCGCTCAAACTCTGGACTAGTTAGCGCTTCGTAGTTTTTCCCAACAATACGTTCTGCCGCTAAACTAAGTGCTTCTTGAGTGCTTTCAGTTACACCTTCTAACGCAAATCCTTTACCCGCACCCAAGCCAATAGCGCCAAGCACTTGTGATTTCATTCCTGATTTTTTAGCTAATTCACTAACGACTTTTGCTTTTAGAGGTGGGTTTTTTTGCAGTCTTTTTACTACCGCTGTAGGTAGTATACTGTCTAGCGCTGCAGACATAGAGCCTGTTAATAATGCTGCTCCGGGAGCAAGCTCACCTGTAGAATCGTATATATTAGTAAATACTTCTGGAGCATTAAGTGCGTAACTACCTAAAAATGCAGCGGGGATAATAGCTTGATTACCAGCAGCATCTTGTGCTTCTCTAAGGCTTTTTTGTAAGGCTACTTGGTTTTTATCTATAGTTTCTTTTTTAAGTTTTTTCTTTATTGCACTACCAGCAAACTTTCTTGCAGCAAAAGATGTAGCCCCTACACCTCCAGCAATACCAAGTATATTTGGTATGTTTTCTCCAATAGATTCAGTAGCATATATAAGTGCATCGCCTAAATTGTTTATATCTTTGTACGATTCTATTTGCGTTGGATTTAACGCTTGCAAGTTACCTTTAGCTAATTCTGCTTCTTCTATCTGCCGTCTTGCGTAGTCATCTTGCCCTAAAGCACTTCCAATAAGAGCAGGCAGTTCGTCGCCTAATGTAATTGCAGCTCGATCTATACCACGACCAACACTAGATGTAAACGCATCAATAAGTCCTCTATCGGGCCTAGCAGGTTCTACAAGTTGCTCTGTAGACAAATTTAATTGTTGTTGTACAAACCCTAAGATTTGTTCTTGTGTAGCGCCTTCTGGAGCATCTACTATATATGCTTCTCCTGTAGGCGCTGTTACCTCAAATTTAGACATAAAATTGTTCTATTATACACGTCGCATACTAAATTGAGCATATGGGTTTGCTCCGCCATACCCAACACCACCTGACAATAGACTATTGTATCTGTTTTGTAACAACATTTCGCCAATAGCTGCTTTGATGTTTTCTTTTCCTGTAACACCACCTAAATCTCTGGAAAGTTTTCCTTTGTCTTTTGCGCTATTATAATAATTTTCAACATCTTGCGGTAATTGTATTTGTCGATACTCTAATAAATGTTTTTCTATCGCAACTCTATCCCTTGGTGTTTGTTGCATAAGTTTAGCCATAGCTGCTGCATTTTTAACCCCTAATGCAGCTAGTAAGTCTTCTTGTTTTTCTTCCGCTGCTCCTTGTTCTGCTATACCAGTAGCAAAAGACTGTGTTATTCCTTCTTTACCTGTTGCTATCTTTCCACCAGCTCTTTGTAAAGCGCCAAACATAGACCTCTTAAATCCTTCGCTATCAAAACTTCCTTTCTTTTCACCTACTTCGTTTACTGTAAAAGGATCTACATCTGTTTCTGATTTAGGTGTGCCATCTGGAAGTAACTCACCAATTTTAGAACCAGTATAACCAAGACTACCTAGACCAAGACTACCTATTGTTCCGCGAGTAGCTAGTCTTTGATTACCTAATCTATTAATAGAAGCAAGCCTACTAGCTTCAGTAGCTTCTCTAGCAGCTTTTACTCTTTGATTGTAAGCAGCTTGTCTTTCTTTAAAATCTTTATTGGCGTCCCTAACTTTCTGTTGATACTTTGCATTTTTTTCTTGATATGCTTTATTTCTTTTTGCAAAAGCTGCAGCAGATTCGTTAGCTTTTTTTGTTGGTTTTATAGGACTATTACCTACATTTCTTCTAACAGGCGCTCTACCCGGACTTGTAGTTTTAAAGCCTTTTCCTTTAGGAAATACGCCACCTAAACTGTCTAGTTGTTTCTCTCCTGCTCTCGTTCTAAATCTTTGTAGTGCGGGCATTGCTTTTTTAAATGCGTATTTTCCTGCAGTTTTTGCTGCTAAACCTGCTAACCCTAATCCCGGAACCATTAATGCGTAGTCAAGTGGGTTAGTGTAATCAAAAAGAAGTCCGTCTTTACCAAAATATTTAACATCTCCACCTTCTTGATATCCAACAATACCGCCGTCTTGATACCCAACAAACCCACCAGCAGCCGCGTTCATTATACCGCCTTGTTCAGCAGCATTTACATTAGGCATCCTTCTTGCGTCCATACCACCTACACCTGCCATAAGTCGTGGGTCTTGGTTGTTTTGCGGTTGTGCTACGCTAGGTATACCCGTTTGCGCTGCTACTTTTTCTGCGACTGAACTAGTAGGTGGCTCAGTCATTTTTTGAACCATACCCTGTCTAGTGTCTAACACCATAGCAGCTACAGTAGCATACGGGCTTTCATTTTGAATAAGCTCTGATAAATACGAATCAGGCATTTTGTCTAACTTGCTATGTATTTGAGCAATGTTTTCCACTATCCAAACCCTCCGTATCTACCATAGGTTCCTAAACCAGCAATACCCGCGCCAAATGCTTGTTGTCCAAACGATGGTTGTTGCCCGTAAACAACCCGCGAAGAACTTGGTTGAGAAGGCAACCCTCTAAGTATGCCACTAAGAAACCCAAGTTGTTCTTTGTCATAATCACGTTGACCAAGAAAATCAGCGTATCGTTGGTCAAGCATTTTTTGATTAAGTGCTTGTTGTTGTGTACCCGCCTGCATTTGTGCGTTGTACCTAGCTAGGTCAGATTGTTGTCGTTGCCCACCTAAAGCAGCTAGTCCTGACGCACCTTGTCCTAAACCTTGCATCCCTGTTTGACCTAGCAACTGATTAGCTTGCCCTGCAGCACTAAATCCTTGACCTGTTAACGCGCCGTACTGACTACCAGCTTGACCCATTGCGCCAAACCCTTGACCTGCTATATTTGCGCCTAACTGTGCTGCACCCATGCGACGACGTTGATCTCGTTCAAACTGTTCTTGCGCGTTTTCAAAACCACGCATACTGCCTTGCATCTGTATATCAGATAGCTGTGTTGATGTATCACGATTACGCATAGCGTCCATAACAGCTTGGCGTGTACCACCTGCTGTGCCTCGGCCTGCTGCAGCTAAATTAGCTAAATTACCTTGTCGGGTAGCTTCTTCTCTGGCTTGGCGT
>NZQM01000143.1 GCA_002695905.1 Parvibaculum sp. | reverse complement strand
GCACACTTCCAAAAAGGGAGAGTGTTCATGAAGGACAATGAGGAAACTATCAGAAATTTCATCGCCGCCTGGTCACGGTTGGATGCTGCGGACCTCGCCAGCTACTTCACGGAAGACGGTGTTTATCACAATATGCCAACGGAGCCGGTGGCCGGACGTGCAGCCGTTCAGGCATTCATCGCCGGTTTTGCCAAAGACTGGACGGAAACCAACTGGGACATCCTCAATCTCATCGCGAAGGACGATATCGTGATGGTGGAACGTCTCGACCGGACGAAGCTTGGAGACAAGTCAGTCGACCTTCCCTGTTTTGGCATATTTGAGATGGAGAATGGCAAGATCAAAGTCTGGCGGGATTATTTTGATATTGGCACTTATATGAAGGCGCTCGCCTGACCCAGTCAGGTCACGATGATTGCGCCGCGTTTGGTGATCACAAGTGTGTGCTCATATTGCGCGGCAAAGATGCCTGGTGGTGTCGTGAGAGACCAGCCGTCCTCAAGCTCCACCGCTTCGGTTGCTCCTGTCGACAGGAATGGTTCGATTGTGATGACGGCCCCATGCCACAAACGACGTTTGTCAGCAGGATCGTAATAGCCGGGGATCGTTCCCGGTTCTTCGTGCAATGAGCGTCCGACGCCGTGGCTTGCCAGGTTTTCAATAATTGTGTAGCCACCTTTTCGCGCAACCTGCTCAACTGTCTTACCGATCAGGTTGAGTTTTGATCCAGCCTTTACTGCTCGAATAGCTTTGTCTCGGGCGATGCGCGTCGCTTTGCAGAGCGCTTCGTGATCAGGGCACACGGGCGGCACGATAAAACTCCCGCCCGTATCTGTGACGAAGCCGTTCTGTTCGGCAGAGACATCAATGTTCACCAGATCGCCAGCTTGGATGACCTGGTCACCTGGAATGCCATGGGCACAGACTTCGTTGATACTGATGCAGGTAGCGCCGGGGAAATCGTACGTGAGCTCTGGAGCAGAGCGGGCGCCTTCGCGTTCAAGCAGTTCGCGCCCATAGGCATCAAGCTCAGCGGTTGTCATGCCGGGTTCCATGTAAGCGCCCATGGCACCGAGCGTTTCAGACACCACGCGTCCGCACTTTTTCAGGCCCTCAAGCTCTTCTTCGGATTCAACGGTCATCGCAATCTTTTCCCCAAGAGTTAGTGCGCTTCATCCCAATTGTCGGCCGCGCGGGCATCCACCTCCAAGGGTACGGAAATGTCGACCGCAGGCACTGCCGCACCGATCATTACTTCGGAGACGAGCGCACAAGTCTTCTCGGCCTTCTTCTCGGCCACTTCGAATATGAGCTCGTCATGCACCTGCAAAAGCATCCGCGCATCAAGCCTGGCTTTCTCGAGGGCTTCGGGCATGCGGATCATGGCGCGCCGGATCACGTCGGCAGCTGACCCCTGAATGGGTGCATTGATTGCGGCGCGTTCCAGGAACGCCCGGTGGGCGCCGTTCTTGGAATTGATCTCCGGCAGGTGGATGCGGCGTCCGAAAATGGTTTCCACATAGCCCTGCTCATGGGCCAGTGCCTTGGTCTCATCCATGTAGGTGCGAATGCCCGGGAAGCGCTCGAAATAGAGATCGATATATTCGGCTGCTTCACCCCGGCCAATGCCGAGCTGGTTTGCTAAACCAAATGCGGAGATCCCATAGATGATCCCGAAGTTGATCGCTTTCGCGCGCCTGCGAATGGAGGGCTCCATGTCAGCCACGGGGATATTGAAAATCTCGGAAGCCGTCATTGTGTGAATGTCGAGGCCATCGGCAAAGGCCTGCTTAAGCTGGGGTACATCTGCGATGTGAGCCACCAGGCGCAGTTCGATCTGGCTATAGTCGGCACTGATCAGCTTGTTGCCTTTGTCTGCCACAAAGGCTGTCCGTATCCGCCGCCCGTCTTCGGTGCGAACAGGAATGTTCTGGAGATTTGGGTCCGTTGAGGCGAGGCGTCCGGTGCTGGTTGAGGCCATTGAGTAGGACGTGTGAACGCGACCGGTGTCAGGATGAATAAATTCCGGCAAAGCGTCTGTGTAGGTGCTCTTGAGTTTTGCAAGCCCGCGCCACTCCAGAATTTTAACCGGCAGGTCATGTCCACTCGCGGCCAGATCATCCAGAGTGCTTGCGTCTGTTGACCAGGCGCCGGTTTTTGTTTTTTTGCCGCCCGGCAATCCCATTTTATCGAAGAGAATTTCACCAAGCTGTTTGGGTGATGCGATGTTGAAAGTCTCGCCTGCCAATTCATAAACTTCTGCTTCGATCGCGCCCATCTTCTGCGCGAACTCACCAGAAAGCCTGGAAAGGACCGCACGATCAACCTTGATGCCGTGCGCCTCCATTTCGGTCAATACAGGAACCAGCGGCCGCTCAAGGGTTTCGTAGAGCGTGGTCTTCGCTTCCGAGACGAGACGCGGCTTCAGCAGCTTGTAGAGACGCCAGGTGATGTCAGCGTCTTCCGCTGCATAGGCAGTTGCTTTATCGATCGGCACCTGATCAAAGGTGATCTGTTTCTTGCCTGAGCCTGCAACTTCCTTAAACGGAATGGGCTTGTGACCGAGATGAATCTCTGAGAGCTCGTCCATACCGTGGCCATTACGCCCCGCGTCCAGCGCGTAGGACAAGAGCATTGTGTCATCTATAGGAGCGAGATTGATGCCGTGGTTCTTCAGGACCAGAAGATCATATTTGATGTTCTGACCAATTTTGCGCACGGACGGCGCTTCCAGCATCGGCTTCAGCGCCGCCAGCGCCTCTTTCAGGGGAATTTGGTCTGGGGCGCCGTCACCAAAGTCGAGCCCTTCGCCCGAGCCATGCTGCAACGGCACGTAACAAGCTTTGCCGGGTTCAGTCGCTAGGCACACCCCAACGAGCCGCGCTTGCATGGCATCGAGGGAGTCTGTCTCAGTGTCGACAGCAATCTCGCCTTGATCAAATGCCGCGTCGATCCATGGCTTGAGTGCGTCGAGCGTGGTGACTGTCTCATAAGTAAGGCTGCCTAAGTTTTTGTCGAGGCCCGCCTCGACGATCCCTGGTGTGCCGCCCTTGGCAGCAGCTTTTGGCGCAGAGCCTTCAGTTTTTTTAGGTGCAGGCGCTTCCCCATTGTCATAAGCGCCCGTCGCCTCAATAGCGTCGCCGTCCACATCAAACCGCTCAGCGACCCGGCGGGTAAGTGTGTTGAATTCCATATCCTTGAAGAAACCAATCAGCGTTACCGGATCGGGATCGTGCAAACCAAAGGTCTCCATCCCCTCCTCAACCGGGACATCCTGAGCAAGCGTTACCAACTGGCGCGAGATGCGCGCCTGGTCTGCAAACTCAATCAGGTTCTGCCGACGTTTGGGCTGTTTGATTTCTTCTGCGCGCGCCAGCAGCGTGTCCACGTCGCCATATTCCTTGATAAGCAGCGCGGCGGTTTTCACCCCAATGCCCGGAACGCCCGGAATATTGTCGGCGCTGTCACCCGCAAGGGCCTGCACGTCAATGACCTTATCGGGGCCCACCCCGAACTTCTCTTCCACTTCAGCTGATCCGATGGTGCGGTACTTCATGGTGTCGAGCATGTCGACCTGATCATCAACCATCTGCATCAGGTCTTTGTCGGACGACACGATGGTGACCCGTGCGCCTGCATCACGCGCTTTTGCGGCATAAGTCGCGATCAGGTCATCGGCCTCATATCCCATCATCTCAATGGACGGCACAGAGAAGGCGCGGACTGCATCTCGGATCAGGCTAAACTGGGGGACCAGGTCTTCCGGTGCCGGAGGACGGTGCGCCTTATACTCCCTATAGATGTCGTTCCGGAATGTCTTGCCGGACGCATCAAAAATAACGGCGAGGTGCGTCGGCTCGAACTCATCTTTTGTGTCTTCAATGAGCTTGTAGAGCATGTTGCAGAAGCCATGGACGGCACCTACCGGCAGCCCATCTGACTTGCGCGTCAGCGGCGGCAAAGCATGATAGGCCCGGAAAATATAGCCCGATCCATCAACCAGAAAGAGGTGATCCCCCTTGCCGAGCGGCTTTTCTGTCCCCATCTTTCCGGCTTCAGCCGGTGCTTCTTTTTGCTTCTTTTTAGCCGCCATATCACCCGCCTTGTTGCTCTTCACGGTTCTTCACCGCCAAGACCGGCAATATGGCATTATGGCCGCCAGCGCGGAAGGGTGTAGAACACCGAAGGCGACGATCAGCGGCCCACAGAATGGCCGAACCGGGGAGAGAATTGATGGCGCACGGGATAATAGACGATACAGAGATTGCCGAAGTGCCCGCTCCGCGTGAACCAGCACCTAACGGCAATCAGCCTGCTGCCATTGAGGCAACCAATCTCCGTAAGGTCTACAAGGCCGCAAATGGCCAACCCGCTAAAGAAGCGCTGAAAAGTCTCGATCTCTCCATACCGCGCGGATCGTTTTTCGGGCTTCTGGGGCCCAATGGCGCTGGCAAGTCGACTTTCATCAATATCCTGGCTGGCCTCGTTATGAAGACGTCAGGCTCCGCCACCATTTGGGGATTTGACACGGACGTCAACCCGCGTCAGGCGCGGGCATCGATCGGGATCGTGCCGCAGGAGCTCAATATCGATCCGTTCTTCACACCCTATGAGGCGATGGAGCTGCAGGCCGGTCTTTATGGTGTGCCAAAGTCCGAACGCCGCACGATGGAAATCTTGCAGGCGATGGGGTTGGAAGACAAAGCCGATGCCTACGCCCGCACGCTTTCCGGCGGCATGCGCCGGCGGCTTCTGGTTGCCAAAGCCATGGTCCACAATCCCCCCATCCTGGTACTCGACGAACCAACCGCAGGCGTCGACATCGAGCTGCGCCGCCAGCTTTGGGAGCATATTGAAGAGCTTCATTCCCGCGGGACAACGGTGGTTTTGACCACTCACTATCTGGAAGAAGCGCAGGCGCTGTGCAATCAGATCGCGATCATCAATCATGGGGAGGTGGTGGCTTGCGAATCCACACCCGATCTGCTGGCCCGAATTGACGAAAAGCGTATCGTTATTCGCCCGGCGGTCGCACTCTCGACTGTGCCCGCGTCCCTTTCCAGCCGCGGCGCTGTGCTTCGTGATGATGGGGAACTCGCCCTTGTTTACAATCCGGACGTCGATTCCATGTCAGCCCTGCTCGCCGATATCACTGCCGCTGGTATTGAGATTGCCGACCTCACGACAGAAGAAGCAGCGCTTGAAGACGTCTTCCTGCAGCTCACATCAGGCAAGTAGCTACCTCAGGAAGCAACGTCAGCGAATTCTTGATATTCCAGATCGGGAAACTGAGCCATGTCTGATTGGCGGATTGATACGGTCTCAATGAGGACCATGTTGACCGGCCCGCCCTCAACACCCAACGGGAGTGCTAAGCCTTCGACGCTGGCAGCCGGATTTCCCGGCAATCGCGCCTGGGCGAAAAACCGCATGGGCCGCTTGTGTTCAACCAGAGCGCCCAGCGCTGCGGAGATCAGCTTGGCTGACGCGGACGGCAGCAAGTCATTCAGCCCTGCACCACGGTGATCAGAGCCCAGAAGATCATCAATTCCCGTGCCGGAGAGACGCACGCTGAATAGAGGCGCTTCTCCCTCCTCCGTGGTCACGTTCAAGAGTGCCAGGCGCGGCAAATGCGTCACCAGATCTCCTGGCGAGATGTCTATGCGGGCTGGCATGTCTCGCTCAGCGCGCTTGTCTTGCCAATATGCCAGGAGATCCTTCAATCGCCGGTCAACCAGGTCGATCGCTGGATCAACAAACAGGTTTAGTGGTTTTAACCGCAATGCCTTCGCCAAAACCGATCACCCTTCCTAACACCCACTGCTCTCCGGTCCAATACAGAGAAACGTACAAACCGTGAATTTAGGCAATATCGGTCTGACTGTCATTAAGCAGGGCGTTGTTTCTCCAGCAAAATGGCAACCACCAATCCTGCGGCCACAACTGAGAAACCGAGGACACCGATATTAAGGCCGACGACAGTCTTATCAGACCCGCCCAAGTATTTCATAGAGCCAGCGTAAGTGTCGCGGATGAGAAAAGCGGACAAAAATCCACCGGCAATGAGTAAACCCACGATGAATGCCTGAATTACCTCATCCTTGATCCAGACCAGCCACAGAACCGGACCCGCCAGACCTGTATTGGTTAAGAGTTGCCAGACCTCGCAGCACGAACGTTTGAAAAGCTCACGGCCGCCATTCAAAAGAGGCTACAGCAAGGGTCTGTAGACCGTCGAGAGAGGCTGAAAGTGTTCGCCGATACAGTTATCGATTTTGGGCTCAGCCACCCCAAGCGCTACCGCCTGCTCTGGCGGCGAGACTGTCTTGCGTTGGATGACCAACGCTTGTTGGCTCAGATGGATGCGCTCTACGAACCGCTGATTGCTCTGTATGAAAAGGGCGGCCAAAAGGTTCGGCGGAGAGCAGAAACCTCCGGGATCGCGCTCTGGCCCATGGTGCATGGCTATGTTTCGCTCCGTCTTGACGGCAATCTCATTCCCCTGCGAGACGAGGTATCAAAAGAGCCACGGGACCGCGCCATCGTAGACGCGCTGTTTGGCGGGATTGCATCCAGGTAGACGGCTCCAGGGCCGTCACAGGAACGCTCTTGGCGCATGAAACTGGTCCATTGATATATGGTTACGAACGGGGTAGGTTCCGCCGCGTGAGCTGGTGCTGAAAAGCACTTGCACCAGAGCACCCGTAGCTCAGCTGGATAGAGCGCTGCCCTCCGAAGGCAGAGGTCGCACGTTCGAATCGTGCCGGGTGCGCCAATTTCTATATACAAAACAATATTTTACTTGATCAGGTGATTCTCAATTTCGCGCTTGCGCACTGCTTACTTGGACGCATCACTTCCGTTCATTGCTGCAGAGACTGTAGGTTAGGCGGGTCATCCTCCCGCTTGTTTTAGGCTTTGTCTGAGAAAACAGGTGGGTACCGCGAGCGATCAAGCTGAGGACAGAGAACTCACGACGTCACTTCGGAGAACGCGTACATTTTCCACGAGCCGTCGATCTTCGTAAATGCGTAGAAACCATGAACACGCTCAATGACCGAGCCATCGACGCGCCGCCGCACGGCGGAAGCGACCGCATGGGCGTGATGATCGTTGATTGCTGGGATATCGAAATGCCAGTCCGTCGAGTGATCCCATCCTTTGGCGGCTTTGAGTTTCGCCGGATCAATCGGATAGCTGTCCATCATTTCGACAACACCGTCTTTAAGATAAGCGATGGGATAGCGAACGATCTCGTCGATTAACTTTACGTCATTGGCTTTGAAACCCTCGACGTACTTTTCATATATCCTGCGAAGTTCGTCTTTAAGAACGTCCTGGCGGTTCATCGTGCAGTCGCCTCATGAAATGGATGGATACAGTCTCGTTGCTCTAGGAATCGACACATGGGCGATCAGATGTCGGCATATATCTCCAGGATGTTGTTGTCTGGATCCCGGAAGAACAGTGTTCTATGGCCCCATGGCTGGTCTGTGGGTTCGCCGATGATCTCCACTTTGGCTGCCTGCAATTCCTCCGCGCAGGCATCGACCATCTTGGGCGCGACCCGAAACGCTAGCTGAACGGAACCAACACCAGGTGCAGGCACCGTCTCGGGAAAGAGGCCACCCGCTGGTTCGCTCGTCAGAACAAGGATATTGCTGCCAACCTTGAACTCGACCCATCCATCTCCTGCAGCCTGGCGAAACTCAAGCTGCATGATTTCTTCGTAGAATTTTCGCATCGCGGTCATGTCGCGGGTATAGATAATGGTGTAATCCAAAGCGCGGATTTGGTTGAGTGCGGATACGGTCTTACTCTGGGAAAATGCTTTCGTCGGATTAGCCAAGATTGCCGAACCAACAGCGGCCATTGCGATGCTCTGACGGCGGGTTAATGGAGTCATAGATCATCCTCTGTGTCTTCTTGGGTCTGTGATACCCGTCGCGTCCTGAGAGGCCCCCAAGTTTCGACTGGCCTATGAACCCTTTGCGGTGATGCGGGCTTGATGCGCGATACCAGACCGACTCCATGGCGTTGATCAAGCTCGTTCTTTCAGCATTTTCCCAACCGTAACGATCGCATCGATTGCAGGAACGAGTTGCTGACCTAGATCGGTTAGGCTGTATTCCACCGTGGGTGGAGAGGTCGCCACGACCGTTCGGTCGACAACCCCCTTTGATTCAAGCTCTTTCAGGCGTGCGCTCAGAACTTTGGCTGATACCGGCGTAATGTCTTCTTTTAGCTCGGAAAATCGGCGCGCGCCTCCGCTGAGGTACCAGATGATGTTGGGGGTCCACGCACCTCCAATAAGCCTCATACACTCGTTCAAAGGGCAGTCGGGATCATGGGCCGGAGACCTATTTTTTCGTCGTTTCAAAACTGTC
>NZQM01000142.1 GCA_002695905.1 Parvibaculum sp. | reverse complement strand
CGATAGGGAAGCAGCAATCAAAGCATTACGTCCGCCGGTTCACTTCAAACGCTCTGCATCCATGAAAAGACAATGCGGGCTGTGGGACCGAAAACGCCTGGAACGCGCTCTCAGCCTTCTTGGCGATGCCGACCGGCAATGCAAAACAACCGGGCTGCCCGATCGCGCCGTTTGCGCTCAAGCCCTGATGCGGGTTGCGCAAGGCGCCCGCTCAGGGGGCCGACGGTAGAGCGTTATCAGTAAAAGTGCGAAGCGGTTTTACCTCCTCGAACGCGACAAAAAGATCCGGCGCCCGAAGATAGATCCGCTTGGTAAGCGCTTGACGTTGGAGTCAACTGGAAGGGGTTCGTCCGTAAACAGATGAGCTACACCCGAGACAGGCGGCGGCAAATCTCATCGAGCTGTTCGAGCGATGTGTAACTGACATTCACCGTGCCGCCCTTCTCGCCCTTATGGTTGATCGACACACTCAAGCCCAGCGCATTCGTGATGTTCTTTTCAAGCGCCACCGTATCAGCATCTTTGAGCTTCGGTGAGGACCCGCCTTTGGCCGTTGGCGCGCTGGTTTCTGGTTTCCGCGTGAGCGCTTCGGCTTCTCGAACCGACAGGCCCTTGTCTGCAATTTCTTTCGCAAGCTTCTCTGCCTGCGGGTGGCCAATCAGCGCACGCGCATGGCCCGCACTCAGTGCACCATTCGACAAGAGGTCTTGAACACCAGAAGGCAGACCAAGGAGCCGCAGCGTATTGGCGACATGAGAGCGGCTCTTGCCGATCATCTTGGAGAGCTGGTCCTGCGTGTAGATGAATTGGTCCACCAGACGCTGATAGCCCGCGGCTTCCTCAATCGGATTAAGGTCCGCCCGCTGCACATTCTCGATAATCGCAATTTCAAGCGATTCATTGTCATTCAGGTCTTTAACGACAATGGGCACATCATGAAGCTGGGCTGCCTGGGCAGCGCGCCAGCGGCGCTCACCCGCCACGATTTCAAACTCGTTCTCAGACCCGCCTGGAAGAGGACGGACCATAATGGGCTGCAAAATGCCCTTTTCGCGGATCGACTCCGTCAGATCATCCAGATCGCCTGTTCTGAAGATCTGTCGCGGTTGGAAGGGATTGGCGCGCAAAAATTCAATTGGGACCTCTCGGACACCTTTGGGCACCGGCGCCGTCTCATCACCGAGTGCAACCGCTGCGTCATCGCCAATCAAGGCAGCAAGCCCGCGGCCCAGTCGGTTTTTTCCAGCACTCTCATCGACCATGACGGTCTCCTCTTTATCTTAAGCAAGATGGACCCCTTGAGCGGGGACCCTGTCCTGCCGCAACGTGGGTCTCACCTGTCGAAGCCCCACGAAACCTTGAGTTTTTGGCGTTAGGGCCAGAAAGTAGGGCCCGGTAGCGCCATTTGTAAATCTTTTCAAGACCTTAACAATGGTCTTTAAGAGTCATGAGATTTGACTCGAAAACAGCTCTACAACACCTTGAAACTCATGTCATGCAGCCGTTTGGCTTCGCAAAACACGTTCCCTCTGAATAAGCTCAGAGGCGAGCTTCATATACGCCCGACTGCCCGCACATTGATGATCATAAACCAGTGCAGGCTTGCCATAGGAAGGCGCTTCGGAAATCCGCACATTGCGCGGAATAACTGTTTTATAGACCTTGTCACCCAAATGGGCGCGCACGTCCTGCGCCACCTGTCCGGAAAGATTGTTCCGCTGATCGAACATGGTGAGCACAATGCCCTGGATATCGAGCCGCGGATTGAGACTGGTCCGGACCCGTTCAACAGTCCGCAACAATTGGCTGAGACCCTCCAGCGCAAAAAACTCGCACTGCAGCGGAACCAGGATAGAGTCTGCGGCGGTCATAGCGTTGATCGTGAGAAGATTGAGCGATGGCGGGCAGTCAATCAGAATATACGTATAGGGCCGGGCATTCATCTCTTCCGGCACCCCGTCCAGGTCTCGGCCTGAGGCCGGCATCCGTGCCAACGCATCCCGCAACCGGTGCGAACGTCTCGAGACGCTGGCAAGTTCCAATTCCGCGCCCAGCAGATCCATCGTGGAGGGCACCAGGTCAAGGCCAGGGACTTTCGTCGGCACGATCGCTGTTTCGACCAGCGCGGCACCGATCAGCACATCATAAGTTGAAAGCGTCCGGTCTGCTCGGTCAATGCCGAGACCGGTGCTGGCATTTCCCTGCGGATCCAGATCGACCACGAGCACACGCTCTCCAACGGCCGCAAGCGCTGTTCCTAGATTGATAGCGGTCGTCGTTTTGCCAACCCCACCCTTCTGGTTTGCGAGCACCAGAACTCTGGGATGGGGCAGATCGGCTTCATCAGCAGGCGTCGACGCATCCGCGATAGGGTCAGCTATAGTCGATGAAATGTCAGACACGGGCAAGTTGCTCCACCTTTAGGACACACCCTTCTGGGTCCGCCTGGCTCGGATAGGAAGTAACCCTAAATGTCCACGATTTCCGCGCCAGGGTCAATTCTTCATCCGCATGTGTGCCTTTCAGAAAGAACGCTTCTGTTTCCGGTCCGAAATAGGGCTCCGCCCACCCCAGAAGACGAACAAGAGGCGCGCAAGCGCGGGCCGAAAGCGCATCACAATGCCCGATTGCAGCGATCGTTTCCGGCGCTTCAATCCGCGACGTGTAAACCCGCGCAAGCGCCCCGGTCTCCCGGATCACTTCTCTCAAAAATACCGATTTCCTCTGGTCACTTTCCACCAGGTTCATCTGAAATCCGACCCGATCACGGGCCAAAATAGCCAGAACCAGACCAGGAAACCCTGCCCCGCTGCCAAAGTCAGCCCATTTCAAATGTTTATCCGAAGACAGATCCAGCAATTGCGCGGAATCCCAGAAATGGCGCCGCCAAACATCGCCCAGGGTCGATTTGGACACCAGATTGATGGAATCCTGCCACTTCCTCAGAAGAGACTCGTATACCGAGAGTCGCTCCATTGTTTCACGTGAAACATGTGCCATCTCGAAAAAGGATTCCGCATCAAGCACTTGCTGACCTTTATCCACAGGATCAAGCCGATCGGCGCAGATTTCCGCGCTTCACAAAGAGAAGAAGGGTTGTGATCGCAGCGGGGGTCACCCCCTCAACGCGTGATGCCTGCCCGAGCGTTATAGGTCTGGCCGCGGCCAGTTTCTGCCGCACTTCCTGCGACAAGCCGGGCACCGCGCTATAGTCCAGCGAGGTTGGGATCACCAGAGCCTCATCCTTACGGAAGGCCCGCACATCCGCAGCTTGGCGCTCCAGATAGACATCATAGGTGGCATCAATCTCTAATTGCTCAGCAATCTCAGGTTCCAGCTCCCCAAGCTCAGGCCAAACGGACAAAACATCCACCAAATTGATCTCCGCATAGGCAAGCAAATCGAAAGCTGATCGCCGTACACCGTCCTGATTAATCTTGAACCCGGCCTTTGAAAGCCTCGCAGGTGTCTCAGAAAGCCTTTTTGCCAGCATGCGGGCCGCTGCCAGCTTTTCTTGCTTCGCGCTGAAAAGAGAGCCTCTTTCAGCCCCAACACATCCCACCGCCATGCCCAGCGGAGTCAATCTCTGGTCAGCATTGTCCGCCCGAAGGCTCAGACGGTATTCCGCCCTGGACGTAAACATCCGATACGGTTCCGAAACGCCTTTTGTAACAAGGTCATCTATCATCACCCCAATATAGGCATCCGCCCGATCGAGGATAAAGGGCCCACTGCCCTGAACAACAAGCGCGGCATTGAGCCCAGCCATAAGACCTTGAGCTGCCGCTTCTTCATATCCTGTCGTTCCATTGATCTGCCCGGCGAGGTAAAGCCCCTTTTGAGCCTTCGTCTCAAGCGTGGGCAGCAATTCCCGCGGATCCACATAATCATACTCGATGGCATATCCAGGTCGAATGATCTCAGCTTCTTCAAGTCCTGGAATCGTCGCCAGGAAGGCTTTCTGAACATCTTCAGGCAGCGCCGTGGAGATCCCATTTGGATAGACCGTGTGATCATCTAGTCCCTCCGGCTCCAGGAAAATCTGGTGCGAGGGCCGTTCTGAGAACCGCACAACCTTGTCTTCGACAGAAGGACAATAGCGTGGCCCCACACCGTCAATCCGTCCCCCATAAACCGGCGACTCTTCAAGATTGGCGCGGATAATGTCGTGGGTTTCGGGCGTTGTCCGGGTGATATGACAGGAGATCTGTTTCTGAGGAACATCGTCTGTCAGAAAAGAGAAAGGCACAGGTGGATTGTCTGCGAATTGCTCTTCCAATACATCCCAATTAATGGTCCTTCCATCGAGCCGCGGAGGCGTTCCCGTTTTCAGCCGACCCATCTTGAGATTAAGCCCGTAAAGCCGTTCTGACAGACCGAGCGCTGGAGCTTCCCCCACCCGGCCTGCTGGAACGCGGTCCCGTCCAAGATGGATCTCTCCATTGAGGAAGGTCCCAGTCGTCAAAATAACTTTCGGCGCATCAAATTGGCGACCATCGTCGCAAATCAATCCAGATACACTGCCGCCGTCGACAATAAGATCGACCACAGCGCCCTCTTCCACTGAGAGATTCTCCTGATCCGTAATGGCCTTCTGCATCGCCTCTCTGTAGAGCTTTCGATCACTCTGGGTCCTCGGACCCCTAACAGCAGGCCCTTTCCGTCGGTTCAAAAGACGAAATTGGATGCCCGACGCATCGGCCACTCGTCCCATGACACCGTCCAAGGCATCAATCTCGCGAACCAGATGACCTTTCCCAAGACCGCCAATCGCCGGATTACAGGACATCTCGCCAACTGTCGCCCATTTATGGGTGATCAGAAGCGTGGAGGCACCGAGACGTGCCGATGCAGCCGCGGCTTCACAGCCAGCATGCCCACCCCCAATCACAATTACATCAAAACTGCCGGTCATTCTTCGATCCGAATTTGGACACCTAATATTTGAGGCCGACATCTAACCGAATAATACGCACAGTCAAAATCTATTCGTCGGCCTGTGACCTTTTAGACTCAAGTGTTTCACGTGAAACACTACTTGCCGATACAAAAATCCCGGAACACCACATCAAGCAATTCTTCGACATCGACCCGCCCGGTAATGCGCCCAACCGCCCTCGCAGCATGCCGGAGCTCTTCTGCAATAAGGGCCGTTTCGCCTCCGACTCGAAGTAAAGACAGAGCGCCATCCAAGGCATTCACACAAGCCTCAAGCTCTTTGCGATGTCGCGTCCGGGTAATCAGGGGTTCCTCTCCCCGCCCAAACATTTTCTCAATACTATTGCTGAGCGCCTCCTCAAAGGCCCCCACCCCAACTGCTGTTTTGATCGAAAGCTGAAAGATGTCCGCCGCAGCCAGAGGGTTTTGGACCAGGTCCACCTTGTTCACCAGTTTTAGGTCCTGAGGCTCAGCGGTCCCAAAGAAATCCAAGACCGCATCCTCCGCTGATTGCATCCACACCCGCAGATCCGCCTCCTGGGCAGTCTTGCGGGCCCGTCTAATGCCCTCCCGTTCGACAGCACCGACCCCTTCTCGGAGCCCAGCTGTATCGCAGACAGTGACCGGCAGGCCTGCCATCTTCAGACGCACCTCTACCACGTCCCTTGTGGTCCCCGCCTCTTCAGAAACAATCACCGCATCCCGTCTTGCCAAAGCGTTAACGAGACTGGACTTGCCCGCATTGGGCGGCCCTACCACCGCAACAAAGATCCCGTCACGGATCCGCTCGCCTCGATGATCGGCCAGAAACCCGGACATTTCCTCCCGGAGCACAGTAAGCCCCGGTAGAACTGACGCCGCCAGATCTTCCGGAAGATCCTCATCTGCGAAATCAATATCCGCTTCCACATAAGCCAAAGACCGAACCACCTGGTCCCGCCACTCATCGCAGAGCGCCCCAAAAGTGCCCTTCATCTGCTGCAGCGCCTGCGCCTGCTGAGCCGAGGTCTCCGCTTCAATCAGATCTGCAATACCCTCAGCCGCGGAAAGATCGAACTTTCCATTCTCAACAGCTCGACGACTAAACTCGCCCGCTTCTGCCAACCGCAATCCCTCAATCTTCCCGAGTCCCTCGACCACGGAATCAACCAAAGCGACTCCTCCATGAAGATGAAGCTCCACAACATCCTCACCGGTAAAAGAATGAGGGCCTTCGAAAAAAAGAACCAGTGCCTGATCAAGCACATGACCTGAGACAGGATCTTTGAGCTCCCGAAGCTCGGCCATCCGGGGCGCGCCACGACCCCTGCCAGACAGAGCTTCAAGGGCACCACCAGACCCAGGTCCGGAAATACGGATGACCGCAACACCGCCGCGTCCGCGCGCTGTCGCTGGTGCAAAAATCGTTTCCAATCCGAATCGACTCCTATGATCTAACCCGTGAGGCCCGGTTGCACCTTGTGGGCACGAACTTCCATGCTATCTCTTGAGGGACATCCGCCCTTTGAAAGACCTTTCATGAACCAACTTTCAGCCGAAACCAGTCCTTACCTACTTCAGCACAAGGACAACCCGGTCCACTGGCATCCCTGGGGACCCGACGCCCTTGCTCTGGCCAAGGCTGAGAACAAACCCATTCTACTCTCCGTCGGCTATGCCGCCTGTCACTGGTGCCATGTCATGGCCCATGAGAGTTTTGAAAACCCGGCCACCGCCGAAATCATGAACCGGCTCTATATCAATATAAAAGTAGACCGGGAAGAACGCCCCGACATAGACACGATCTATATGAGCGCCCTCCACGCATTAGGCGAGCAAGGCGGCTGGCCTTTGACCATGTTTCTCACTCCAGACGGAGAGCCCTTCTGGGGCGGCACCTATTTTCCCCCAGAGCCAAAATTCGGTCGTCCTGGCCTTCCGCAAGTCCTTGAAGAGATTGCGCGCCTTTATACACAAGAACCGGAAAAAATCCATGGCAACCGAGATGCGCTCAAAAACGCCCTGAACCACATTGAAGACACAAGCGGCCAACCACCCCTGGATATGGTGCTCGGCGTCGCAAACCAGCTCATGGATGTGATGGACATGGAGAAGGGCGGTCTCAAAGGTGCCCCCAAATTCCCCCAGACAGGGTTGCTGGACGTGCTCTGGCGTGGCCACATTGCTACCGGTAACAAGCAACTTGGAGCCGCTGTGGCCACCGCCCTCACCCATATGTGCGAAGGCGGCATTTATGATCACCTGGGCGGCGGCTTTGCCCGCTATTCCGTCGACGCCGATTGGCTTGTTCCACATTTTGAGAAGATGCTCTACGACAATGCCCTCCTCATCGATCGGCTGACAGAAGTGTGGCAGGAAACCAAAGACCCGCTTTATGCCGCCCGCATCGATGAAACCATTGCCTGGATTGCCCGAGAGATGACCACGGCAGAGGGTGCCTTTGCCGCCAGTGTCGACGCAGACAGCGAAGGCGAAGAAGGAAAATTCTATGTCTGGACAGCCGCTGAGATCGACGCCGAACTCGGTGACCTAGGTCCGTGGTTCAGAGACCAGTATGACGTGGGGCCCTCGGGCAACTGGGAAGGCAATGCCATTCTCAACCGACTCCGTCGCATCGGCCAACCCCTCACCGCCGAAGAGGAAACCAAACTCAAAACCCTGCGCCAAAAACTCTTCGACAGACGCGCATCCCGCATTGCGCCGGGCCTTGATGACAAAGTTCTGCTTGATTGGAACGGACTAGCCATTGCCGCCATTGCCAATGCGGGCCTAGTGTTCAGACGCAATGACTGGCTCGCCTTGAGTCAAACTGCCTATCGTTTCGTGGCCGAATCCATGAAGCGCGACGGGCGCATGCATCACGCATATCGTGCCAACCGCCTCCAGCACCGCGCCATGTCCGATGGCCTTGCAAACATGTGTGCCGCCGCCCTCGCACTGTTCGAAGCGACCATGGACTGGACATATGTGGATTACGCCCAGGGTTTCATCACAGAACTCGACGCGCATTATTGGGACGAAACAAATGGCGGCTATTTCTACACCGCTGACGATGCCGAAGCACTGCTGGTTAGAACCCGCACGGCCGCAGATGATGCCACGCCGGCTGCCAACGGCATGCTCCCCGGTCTCATGGTTCGGCTGTACGCGCTTACCGGCGATGAACATTACCGTAACCGTGCCGATCAGCTGATCCTCGCGTTTGGAGGGGCCGTCACCAAAAACGCTTTCCCCCATGGGAGCTGGCTCGCAAGCCTCGATACCGCCATCAATCTGACTCAAGTTGTGATCATCGGTGAAAAGGCTGACGCAGGAAGAGATGCCCTTAAGGAGACAGTCCTTGCCCTCTCCCTCCCCACCCGCTTGCTGCTTGTTTTGGAACCTGGGACGGACCTGCCAGACGGTCATCCTGCTCTGGGCAAAACCATGCTTGAGGGCAAAACCACGGCCTATGTCTGCACCGGACCTGTCTGCTCCGTACCCATAACCGACCCAGGCGATCTCCGCGCCGCTCTGGAAGCCAGCCGTCTTGCGCCGGAATGACAGCCTCAGATCCAAGAAACACACTCGTAACGGCGTCCCGACCCCGCTACGCTAGAGCCAAAATAATCCGGCAGTGTAAAACCACACGCCCAACATCATTCTCTGACAGGAGGCCCTCATGAGTTCAGAAACAATCACCATCAATGGTCCAGACGGAAGCTTTTCCGGATACCTGGCCAAACCCGAGGGTGACGGCCCGTTCCCCGCGATTGTGGTCATCCAGGAGATATTTGGCGTCAACGCAGTCATGCGGGGCATTTGCGATGACCTGGCTAAACAGGGATATCTTGCCCTCTCCCCTGACCTTTTCTGGCGCATAGAGCCTGGCGTCGACATCACAGACCAGTCAGAAGAGGAATGGGCCAAGGCCTTTGAATTGTTCAACGCCTTTGATGTGGACAAAGGCATGGTGGATGTCCAGGCCACCATTGATGCGGCCCGGAAGCTTCCAGGCGCAAATGGGAAAGTCGGCGCCGTCGGCTATTGCCTCGGTGGCCAGCTTGCCTACCTCACCGCCGCACGGACCGACGCAGATGCCGCCGTCGGCTTTTATGGCGTCAACCTGCAAAACCTCACAGGTGAAGCGAGCAACATCTCCAAACCGCTAATGCTGCATATCGCCGGCAAAGATGAGTTCGTCCCAGCGGACGCCCAGGCCGCAATCCATGCAGGCCTCGACAATCACGCACGGGTCACGCTCCATGACTATCCTGAACGCGATCATGCCTTTGCCCGTGTCGGCGGTGCGCATTACGACAAGGGTGACGCGGACCTCGCCAACGGTCGGACCCTCGAGTTCTTCAAAGCAAATCTCTAATTTGAATCGCACGCAGCAACGTTCCGTATCCGAATCAAATATTTCGGCGCCCAGACTCGTTTCCAGAAGACCGTGCTAGGCTTTCCATATGAACATCGAACTCATTATCGGTTTCATCGCCGCCACTGCGATTTTGATCGCCATCCCCGGCCCTGTTGTGACACTCCTTGTGGCAACAGGGGCGAGGTATGGAAAACGCGCGGCGCTTGAAGCAGTCGCCGGGAGCACATTGGCTGTTGCTATTCATGTGATGATTGTCGGCCTGGGCATGTCCTCGCTCCTCGCATTCATAGGAGAATGGTTTACCTGGCTAAAATGGATCGGTGCGCTCTATCTGATTTGGCTTGGAATTAGTTCGTGGCGAGACAGTCGTCAGCCCACAAATATTTCGGAGCCGAGTCGATTGCCGCGATCATTTAAGCGTGGCTTCCTGATTGGGATAACAAACCCAAAGACACTGCTGTTCTATGCAGCCTTCTTTCCACAATTCATTGATCCGACCCTGAGCACCACCGTTCAGCTTTCGATCATGTGTCCCCTATTTGTCGTGATCACAGGAGTCATCGACTCTTCTTATGCGCTCGGAGCGTCCAACGCCAAAAAATGGCTCACCCATCCAAAAGCGAAACGCATCACCGACCGCATTTCGGGCACCCTACTAATTGCGGCCGGTGTCGGCCTCGCCGCAACAAAACGCACTTAAAACAACCTGAGGAAGCACCCATGGTAAAGGCAATTCGCATTCACGAAACTGGCGGCCCGGACGTGATGAAACTGGAAGACGTGGACCTGCCCGATCCAGGTCCCGGACAGGCGCGGGTCAAACACACCGCCATTGGTCTGAACTATATCGATACCTATCACCGCTCGGGCCTCTATCCCATCCCGCTGCCGTCCGGTCTTGGACTTGAGGCGGCAGGTATTGTCGAAGCCATTGGCGACGGCGTTAGAAATGTCGCTGTAGGTGATCGTGTCGCTTATGGCTCAGGTCCTCTTGGCGCTTATTCAGAAGCGCAGAATTGTTTCGCCGCCGGTCTGATCAAACTCCCCGATGGCATCAAAGAAGAGGAAGCGGCCGCCCTGATGATGAAGGGCCTGACTGTCCGCTATCTCTTCAAAGAGACCTATAAAGTGAAACCTGGCGAAACCATTCTCTTCCACGCAGCCGCCGGAGGGTGTGGCCTCGTTGCCTGCCAATGGGCAAAGGAACTGGGTGTCACCATGATCGGCACCGTGAGCTCTGAGGAAAAGGCAGAGCTCGCCCGCGCCCATGGATGCGCTCACGTCATCAACTACTCCACCGAGAATGTACCTGAACGCGTGGCTGATATCACCAATGGGGCCAAAGTGCCGGTGGTCTATGACGGGGTGGGCAAAGACACATTCGACATGTCGCTGGATTGCTTGGCCCCCCGCGGCCTGCTCGCCAGCTTCGGCAATGCCTCTGGCCCAGTCACGGGGGTCGAT
>NZQM01000141.1 GCA_002695905.1 Parvibaculum sp. | reverse complement strand
TGGTCCTTCAAACACCAGCGAACCTGTATTGCCAATCAATACTTGACCACTAAAGATGCCACCTGCTTTAGGCATTGCCAATGCGGCAAGGTCATAAGCCGTCTTGACGCCATTTGGTGTTGCAGCAGTCGTTGTACTAGAAGAAGCAACTCCATCCGTAAGCTGCAATACACCAGCAGCACTTGTACTACCGGCACTAACTGTTAACGCTGGAGTTGTAGTACCGTTAGTAACACCTAGTGGTGCAGTTACCGTGACACCAGTAACCGTTCCAACGGTATTAGCAATCCATTGAAGGCCAGTAGTTTGCGTACTGTCAGCACTTAAAATGTAGCCATTAGCGCCGACTGTTAACTTGTTTAAAGTCGTTGACGCACTAGCAGCAATTAAATCACCTTTTGCATAAGAAGCAATATTTGTGCCGCCTCTTGCAACATTCAGCGTTCCACCCGTCATGTTGTCTACATCACGGCACTCGTTGCTAACTTCCTCTAACGCAGATTGAACGTTGGTTGAACCAAGGTTTGCGGCAGGGCTAAAGGCAACGTTGTTGGCTGTTTGCGCTGTATAAGTGCTGCTAACGTCAATTTCAAGCCATGCAGCGCCGGTAGACAACAGCAAGTCAGGCGGAGCAAGAGAAACAGTTGGAGCGGGTGACGTTCCAGTGCCTGGCTCAGAAACAACCAAGTAATAATTGCTATTGCTGCTGCTTGAAGAAGGCAGTGCATTGCCAACACTTAAACCAATTGCTGAGCCATCGTTAGTGACAGAAGCAACTTGGTTTGTACTAGCGTCGTAAGTACCAGCAAGAATAATGGCACCTGCTGAAATACCAATTGACTGCCAAACGTTTCCGTCCCACAGGAAAAAGTTTTTATCTAGTGGATTAAAATGAAGCTGTCCCGTAAACGCTGCTACTGGAAGTGTTTCGCCGATAGACGCTGTTGATTTGTTTGCAAGCTTTCCTGCTGTAATCGCACCACCAGCAATTCGATCTGAAGCAAACGCTCCGGTTGTGATCTTGGCTGCATCAAGATCGGGAATGTCTGTAGCAATCAGATCAACTGCTGCGGTTACAAGACCTTGTGCGTTAAATGTAATACCGCTTTTTGTGGCTGCTGTGACGCTATTTGTAATTCCAATTGATCCACTGCTGACGCTAAGTCCAGCGCCTGGTTGAACAATGCCTTTTGCAGATGCAGTTGCATCAGGTAAATCAGCAGGTAAAAGTGCTCTAAATGTTGGAGCGGCGTCAGCACCAGATGCAGGACCAACAAATACACTGTTCGCTGCTTGTGTATCAAGCGTTAGCGTAATGTTTGCTGTAAAATTATCAGGATTATTGACCGCAATCGACAGAGGAGTTGATTCAGTTACTGTGACTGATTGAATCCCTGCTTCTTGCGTCCAAGTTGTTCCGCTCCAACGGTACGCAATGCTAGTGCCTGTGTTGTACCAAGCTTGTCCAACAAAAGCACCAGTGCCTGACGGCGTTGCAGTGCTTACTATGCAAGTTGATTGGTCGCCTAATTTATCCTCATCTACGGCTGAATCGTTTATCTTTGCAGTCGTAACGGCGCTTGATTGAATGTTGGCTGCAGCGACAATATTGCTTGCTAATGTTGTAGCAAATGATCCTGTGCCTGTACCAGTTACCGCTCCAGTAAGTGTGATTGTTTGGTCGCCAGTGTTAGTGCCTGAGCTTGTTCCAGCAAAAGAGGCGCCATCTGTCCAAGTGCCTGTAGCTGTTGCAAGATTGCCTAAACCTAAAGTGGTGCGTTGGGCAGCTACATTGACGTCATCTAGCAGCGCTCTTCCTGCAGTAGTACACGCGATTTCTTCAACCGTTCCAGCTCCTGCTGTACTGCGGCCAAGAATTATATTCGTAGATGTTGTGTTTTGAATCCTATCGTAAGTAATAGCGTCAGCTGCTATTTCAGTTGTTCCAATTGCACCTGCTGTAATTGATGTTGCAAAAGATCCAGTGCCACTTCCCGTGACTGGGCCAGTTAAAATTATTGTTTGATCACCAGTGTTCGTACCGCTAGAAGTGCCAGAAAATGTGCCGCTTTGTGTGGCAAGAGTTCCTAGCCCTAAAGTGTTTCGCTGTTCTGCAGCGTTTGTGCCACTAAGCAAAGCTCGGCCAGAACTTGTGCAATCAATTTCTTGAACATTTCCAGCGCCACTACTGTCACGTCCTAGTATTTTATCCCCTAACGTTACGTTTTGAATTTTGGCATAAGTGACTTGATCGTCGCCAATCTTTGCTGTCTGAACTGCATTGCTAGCAAGAGCAGTTGCATCAACAATTCCACCAGTCAGGCTAGTAGCAAATGACCCCGTACCCGTACCAGTGACAGCACCGGTCAAAGTAATCGTTTGATCGCCGGTATTTGTACCGCTAGAAGTTCCTGAATGCGTACCAGCAAACGTTCCACTTTGTGTGGCAAGTGTTCCTAAACCAAGTGTTGTGCGTTGCGCTGCAGCATCTGCATCATCTAGCAATGCACGACCAGCAGTCGTACACGCAATCTCTTCAACTACACCTGCCCCTGCAGTGGAGCGTCCTAAAATAATATCGGTTGCACTTATGTCTTGAATCTTTGCATAAGTAACTGCGTCATCGACAATGTTTGCAGTGCCAACAATTGTGTTCGCTAAAGTTGTTGCAAACGATCCAGTGCCAGTGCCGGTGACAGCACCTGTAAGCGTAATGGTTTGATCGCCAGTGTTGGTGCCGCTTGACGTACCACTAAACGTACCGCTTTGAGTTGCAAGCGTTCCAAGCCCCAACGTTGTTCTTTGGGCAGAAGCGTCTACGTCGTCAAGTAATGCACGACCTGCAGCAGTCAGACTATATGCAGCATAAGTGTCTGCACCAGTCAGATAAATACTTTGGTTAGCTGCAGTAGTAAGCCCTGCAATACTGTTTAGTCCAGCGTCAAACGCTTGAACATTGGTGCCAATAACTAATCCAAGATTTGTTCTTGCGCCTGCAGCAGTAGACGATCCTGTGCCGCCATCTGCAACTGTTATATCGGTGATCCCAGTTACCGTTCCACCGTTAATCGTGGCAGTAGTAATGGTCGCTGTACTAGCGGTTAAATTTGCGGCAACACTTGAAAAAGTGACGTTGCTGCTAGTGCCTAAATCTAGAGTTACTCGTTGAACAGCTGCAGTAGCGTCATCTAGCAGGGCTCTGCCTGCTGCAGTACAAGCAATCTCTTCTACCGCTCCAACACCTGAAATACGTCCTAGGAGTTTGTTTGAAGCACTGACGTTCTGAATCTTGGCGTAGGTGACTGCATCGTCGCCTAAAGCAGTTGTCCCGATTTTTAACGTACTACTTTGATCTAGTTTGTCTAGGTCAATAGAGCTGGTGCTGATTAGGTCAAGCCCGGCATCAACTAGGTTTTTGACCGTTACCTTCTTGGTTTCAGACGCGGTAATGTCTGAAATAGGCAGAACATCGTTCTGAGCTACCCCTGCTTTGGTCAGCTCAGTGAGTTCGGTAATTCGCTGGTCAGCCAAAGCCTTAGCTCCATGATCCGGGACGTTGGCCCCAGTTTAGTCCGTCACTTCCTGTAAAAGGAAATTCAGGCTTTGATCCAGTACAACGCGACCATCGTCTGCTTTCAAAATGTAGTCATCTGGTTTGCCAATCACCAGTCTAATTTGACCGGTTGTAACAAAATCAATAGTGCAAGAGACAATACCGTTTGCTTCTACAGAAATACCCGTGGAAGTTGTAATTCCTGTTGTTAGATAAAAAATGTTATCTACGTCTGGAACTATATCTTTATCTGTTAAATACAAAGCCAAGTCAAACGCACATCCAAGGTCAAGTCTTTGGATAGTTTGCAGCATAATAATCGACGCTTCCTCAGTCTCTCTAGTTGTATAATCAAACGCACATTCAATACGACCACTCCCACTAAGCAGTCCAGCATTGTATTGTTGTTTATACTTGTCTGATAAAACTGTAGTGTCAATTGCGTCTCTAGACGTGTTAAATTCGTACCTAAAAACATTTCCAAGAACGTTATACCTAGTGTCAAGCACGGCTAGGTTTACGTCTATAGGTTCGTTGGTAAAAGGATCTATTACAATTTCTGCTGACCTTTCATTGTTAATAGACGAAGTAAAGTCTCTAAATAAACGCAAGCCGCCTACAGCGTTTACGTTTACAAAGGCTGAGAAATCGTCAGGTGTAAGCCCGTTGTTGTAAAAAGAATTGTCGGATTGAGTAATTAATTGGTCGTCGCCTTGTGTAACTAAAAAATCTAACGTTCCAAAATTGGTGTCTGGAATAAAATCCAGTCGGCGGTTGTCGGTAGTAGAAAAAACTACCCTGTCGCCTGTAACCAAGTTGTCAACGGAATCTTCAACACCAATCCTGTTTAAGGCAGTGTTGATGTCGTCAGGCGATACTGTCGTATTAAATCCGCCAAGCTCGCTAGCAGTACCACGGCGTAGGCGGATGTTGCCGTGATTGCCGAGGTAAAAAGCCATTACGCAATTACACCATTCTCCAAGAACTCTCCATCAACAGTAAAGTTAATTGGAACAACGCTCAATTCACCAGTGCTAACTGATACTGAAGCTGAAGTGATGTAAGCATTAACAATAATGTCATCGCCGTCGTTTGTGCCAACATTAAGAGTTAATTTGACTCTATCAGTTGATTCAATTGCAGTCCGTTTCATAATTTTTGAAAGAAACGCCCTAAAATCTGTAGCAGCGCCACTTGATCGATAATACATTACAGTTGCGCTTCCAGTTGCGCCTTTTACTCCAGGGGTAAAAGTATTGACCCCACTATCAATGGTGTTGGTGCTCAATAGCTCTACTGTGGTCTCTAAAGACCAGTCACGAACCTTTTCTATGGTAGATGTGCCAATCTTGATTGACCCCGTGCGCCCAGTGTAGAAAGTCATGGCACTGCTTGAACATTGCCACCATCTTAGCTCACCTCAAACTTGCTGCTACGAAAATCAGCAATGTGAGCCCGCGTTCCACCAGCTTCTTCAAAGCACGGGTACTCAACTGCTTTTACGCTTAGCTCTCCCTCTTCCTCAATGGCTAGCTCAGTAACCCTAAAAACACGTTTGTCTGGCTTGTCCTCACCCATTACAAACATCCAACCTTCATACTGCTGCGTTCCAGTAAACGCAGCTGTGCTTCTTCCATCATCAGAAGTCGTAACGGTAATCTGGTTTTCACTTGCCACTGTTCCGGTCGAAGGTTGATACAACAAAAAGTTAAAAGGCACATTTGAACCGACATCTTGAACCCCTTCTTCGTTAGCAGGAGCTAGCGGAGAGTTCAACGCCCCACCTGCCATCACCATCCCAGACGAGTAGTGATCCCAATTTTTAAGGCCAACGTCTACATAGATAAAATCTCCTGGCTCTAGTCCTGCCTCAGACGGCAATGTACGGAACTCAATGCCTTTGCGTACGTGACGACGCTGGTTGCAAAGGAACTTACCAAACATAATTGCTTGCTCTCTGCGCGTAACAAATTGGCTTAAGTCGAAGGTCTCCCGGCTGTTTTCATCACTTGCGGTTTTAGTTAACAACTTAACGTTTACGCTTTTATTGGCGGTAAAATTTTTAACGCTGCTAGAATCTCTGTACACAATAGACGCAATAAGATTTTCTGTGCTGTCTGTAGCATTTAAAAATTCTTCTTTGTATGAATCTTGCAAAATATTTCCAGTAGTAAAAAGCGCTGAAACGTCTACATTTATTGGAAGATCGTCACTGTCACTAAATTCTCCTGACTCGTTTACTGGAAACGCTGGGACTAATGTGTCTTTGCCGTTTTTTCGCGCCAGTTCCAGCAAACTAAACGAAGCTGCATTGACCCAAAATTCACGCCACGAGCCAGGGTCTGCAATGACTCCATCCATAAACAATTCATTTTTTACGCAAAACGCTTTAGCTGTTTTTAAACTGTCAAAATCAATATTTTTTCTAGTAACATACTTTCCTACCCCGTTTACTTTGTCGAGCAACGTGTCTACAAAAATGTCTGGGGCGTAACTACTAGACGCTGTAGCCTCTCCAGAAGACTCGACTGTCCGGCATAATTTTCCTTTTAAGACCATTGTGCTTACACTTCGCAAATCCTGAATATTTTTGCCTGCAAAAACTCCTAAAGACATTGTCTGCATTCTTTTATATTTGTTCGAATAGCTTAAATCAAGCTGCTGCTCGGTTACTGCAGCTAATGCAATTTCCGGGCCGGATTCAAAACTAAATGCGACTTGAGTGTCTGAATTTACAGAGAACATGTCCCACTCATTAGTTAGATACGGACCGCGTTCTGCTTCGTTAGGGTATCCAGCACTAAGACCAACTTCGCGCCCGACAAAGTTTATTAAGTTTACTGTTCCAGTTAAAGGTATTGTTGTAGCTTTATCGGCATTTTCTAGGAAAAAATAACTTGTAAAACTTCTAGTATTTATTTCAGCGTTTACGTCAAAAACAGGATCAAACTTAAATTCCCACTCTGTTTGCGACTCACTATAAAAAATAATTTGCGTATAAAAATCAGCCTCGCTGCCGTGCCTTACAGCAAACATGTGAGGTATATCATTCCAGCTGTCCTCCCCGGCCTGTCGGTAAGCCATTTTAAAAAAGGCCATTCGACTTTTTATTCCATTATCAGATTCGCTGTACCCATCAACCTTTCTGTCTCCGTATTTCTTCTGTCGTCCTGAAATGCGTCTAAATAGCTTGCTTTTAAATGAAAATGTTACTGCGTTGCATGGGCTTACTGTACTGTATGTAGCCAGCTCTGCTTTCACTAGACATTTTGTAAAAAAGTTATTGTCAAGACCGTTTAAAAAACTGTCGGGCCAGTTTTCCAGCATACCGTCAATAGTGTCTCGGGCTGTTTTTTTGTCCTTAATAAGAGTCCTTAGGTCCGCTCTAATTTGTTTTGTTCCTACGCGATCTTTTATTTGCAAGTCGTCTGGAACATCCTCTAAAAAATCATCGAGTAAAGCGATGTCAGCTTCAATAGTAGCAATTGCGTCCGCCCGTCTTCGACCAAGCAATGTTTCTATGCGCTTGTTTATTCTGTTTATTTGTTTTTCTTCTGTCTTTTTGTTGCCTTCCATCAAGTCAAACGTTGCTTTTTTAAGACCTGTTCCTGTAGACAACAATTTTCTGTTTGCCTTTTCACGATTTTCAGGGTCTTGATTGGCAAGCGCGTCTGCACTAATTAGTGTCCTTATGCCGTCGCCGTCGGTACTCCCTTTAAGTAGATCAGTGTTAGTGTTTATATCTATGTCTTGTATCTTTTGTTGAGTGTCTCTTAATTTGTCGCGTCTAGTACTTAATTTTCCATCTTCAGGAAAAACGTCTGTACCTTCTGTGTTTTGAAGACCTGTAAAGTTAAACAGATTTACTACTCCGCGTGAGTCTTTGTATGCAAATGTATAATGGTGACTTACATTTTCCTGAGCATTAGCTTCGTCTTCTACACCTTTAAAAAATTTCTTTGTACTTACAGTACCGCTTGAGTTACGAAGCAAATTATCTATTTCGCCAGTTGCTACACCCATACACGTTTGATTTTTAAAATCGCCACTAAATTGAAAATCTTTAAAAGGCACTGCGGCTGGAAGCCCGTTTATGTCCCCTCTTCTTTCACTATAAGAATCTATAGATTCAGTATAACTAAAAGACGTGTCCGGTATATCATCGTCCGCTCCATCAAACACCCCTGCATTAATGTCGTCGATAAGTCTTTTTAAAGCTTTTTTCTGCTGTTTTGCTGGCTTTCTTACTTCTCTTGTTGACAGTGTTAAATCAATAGTTGAGTCTTCTGCTCCTACCTGTTCTCTTAGGTCTTGAGTAAAATCAATCGACCCACCCTTGGGAAATTTCTCTGTTCTTTGGGTTAGCAGCACCGTACGTTCTTTTCCATCACCATTTTCAGGATCAAAATTTAAATCTACTGTTGCTGTGTATTCAGGCTTCCATGTAACCTCCAGCTGGCCTGAAAAATTTATGTCCATATTTAAATCAATTGCGTTGCCGTCAGCATCTATATGTTCCAAGAGCACTACGTCTCGTTCTTCTTCTTCGCCGCCGTTTAAGATGTCTAGCGTTTCTTGAAATTTATCTTCGATTGCGTCTAATTCCCCTACTTCAACATTTAAGGGTGTCTTTTCACCGTACGGAGTGCTGGGCACCTCACCGCCTTCTATACATACAAATTTAGCCCTCACACTTTTGGTATCTGTTAAAATTCTGTTGTCTCCGACATAGCTATCAAGCCTAAATTTAGCTGCACCAAGAATATAAGTGCTGCTAAAATCTAATGCTTCTAGCATCTGACGCCGCATATTTTCAGCAGTTTTTCTGGGTACATCGTCGTCTCTTTCTTTAGTTGTATCATCAAAATATAAAACAATTGAATTACCTTCACCGAAAGAAACAGAGGTTTCACCAGCGCCTCTCCATAGATTATTGTTTTCTTCGCCTTCTTTTAATTCAACGCTTATATTATGTTTTTCAGTCTTACCTTTTTTATCACGACTTAATACGTTTACGTTTATAGGAATTGAATCGTAAACCCCTAGGCTGGTAAAAGAAGAAGGTGTATAAGCCTGGCTGTAACCCAACCTAGTATGCCTAGCTAATGACTCATCGTTACTTTTTAATTCTGTATTTAGGCATAAAAAAGCTGGTTTATTGTCACCAGGCGTTAACAAACTTGGGTAACGAGTTTTGCCTGCAAAGCCATCCACAAAACTGTTAAATTTAGGTGGTTCGTTTAGTCCCTCAAATACATAAATACTTTTTCTATCTAAATCAGAAAAAGTTAGCTGACCAAAAGCTGTTCTTGTGTAATCAATTTCCTGAATCTGTGACGCACCAAGCGCCACTACTAATCGCATGAATTGAGACGATCCGAAGCTGTCTATTGCGGACCACAACAAAGAACCATTTACACGCACATTACCCTTGGGGTTGTGTGCATTGTTTGTATAGACAAGATTTAGTGGATCCCCGTATTTAGCAAGGTCTTGTGCGCTGTTGAAACCAAAACTTGGCGCAAACCTTTTTTGCCTATTTCGTCTGCTACCGGCATCCGGGACTTCTGGTTTAGGTGCTAAAAGTGCCGCTCCAACCTGAAATAAAATTCCTACAACCGTTAATATTATTGAAACAGTAACTGGATCAGGGCTAGGTCCATTACGAATATCTAAAGCAGTGCCGATTTTTGGATCGTTGTATTCCTCTTGAACAACAAGAAAATCAAGGTACTCTTCTTTGCTGACGCCTAGCGCTTCAATCAGCTGGTGCTCGTAGGGGAGAAGCTTACGCATCAGTCAATCCAAAAGTAGTAAGCAGAAACACGCGACGTTGGAACGCGAACAACCCGCTTGCCCGCAGAAATAAAAACAACGCTGCCGTTAACAACGCTACCTAAAGCCGGACTTGTTGGATTAGCCAGCAAAGCTACCGCTCCATGCTCCGGTAGTGTAAGTCGTCTTCCGGTTTGGAGTAACCACCTTGCAAGACGAATTGGCTT
>NZQM01000140.1 GCA_002695905.1 Parvibaculum sp. | reverse complement strand
CGACAATGAGGCGGCTGAGCGGAACCCGGCAACCGCGCACATGTTTATCATCAACCCGCTCCATGCGCACAAACGCGACAGCCTGTTCTCAACGCACCCCGCGACAACCAACCGTGTGGCAAAGCTGAAAGCAATGGCGGGAATGTCCCCTAAAGAGGGGCCCTGAGGCTAAGCGCTCGCGGGACTGGCGCCGGTCTCTGGCACCCACACTTCAACCCGTGCGCGCCCTTTCTTTTTCGCTTTATACATGGCCGCATCTGCATGCTCAACCAGAACATCTGCAACAGTGTCAGTCTCAATCTCTGCTATCCCTGCGCTGAAGCTGATGGAGATGGCATGGCCATGATCCAAGTCAAAGCGATCTGTCGCAACCCGCTGAAGTGCCCTCTCAATAACAACAACCGCTGACTCTGGGTCACAGGCCGGCATCAACACGCCAAACTCCTCACCACCAAGGCGCGCGCACATATCTTCTTTTCGCACAATCTTCTTCAGATGAGATGCCAACTGCTGCAGCACTTTGTCACCAGCTGCATGGCCATAAGTATCATTGACCTGCTTAAAGTGGTCGATGTCGATCATTGCAAGGGCCGCAACGCTATGATGGCGAGATACCAAGGCACATTGTCGATCAAGCGCATCATCAAAGGCACGACGATTCCATAGCTCCGTTAGCGGATCAATGAGCGCAAGTCGCTTGAGCAGCGCCATTGTATGGAGCTGTTCTTTTTCAAGAAGCACCTGCGCACGCAAATCAACCATGGTGGCGCCAAACCTGCGCTTTTCGTCTGCTCCGTCGAGACGAAACGCCTTCAGTTGGATCGGGATAAGCGATCTATCGCGCGTCAGGATTTCAAACCGTCGGGGCTCACCCAACACTCCCTGCGTCTCACCATGCTTGTAATAGTGCGCAACATATCCATCATGGAAATGCGCAACCTTCGGCGGCAATAAGAGAGATAAAGGCTGGCCGACAAGCTCCTCCACCCCATAGCCTGTGAGCGAAGCCGCAGCTGCATTTGCATACTCAATATGCATGTCAGCACTGAGCACCCACTGCGCGTCAAACGAGTGGTTGAACAAATCGCGAAATACGGATGTGTCGTGACCAGACATGGGCAGCACCTGATGCTCTTACTTGTTAAAGTCAGCCTATGGCATTTGTTTTAATTACACCTTGAGTCGATAGATCGTAAATCCATACTAAAAATTTGGGTTCTGGCAACTTTTCGCGTCACATCAGTCGAGCCACACCACAATTTGGCCAGCGGCCACGTCAGAGAAGACGCTGGTCTCCCAGGCGCGTCTATGCTCTAAGCACGAGCAGAAAACGGGACCCAGCATGGCATCCAACACACCAACCAGATCAAAACAAAACGGCCCATCAAAACAAGATGGTACGGGCGCCCGGCGTGCGGCGGCAGCGGTCCTCCAATCTGTATTGGATAAGGGTGATACGCTGGAAACGGCCCTCAATAGGGAACTTAGCGCTAAAGATCTGGCCAATCACCCAAGCGACCGGGCATTTGCCCGCGCAATCGCCACCACTGCGCTCAGGCGCCTTGGGCAGATCGATGCTGTCCTTGATTCCATGCTCGATAAAACGCTGCCGGAGCGTGCCGCCTTTGCCATGGCGCTCTTGCGCGGGGGGGCCGCTGAGCTGCTCTTTCTAGGGTCTGCCGCACATGCCGCTGTGAACTGTGCCGTTGAGCTGACCAATTCCAATCGACACACCCGGCCCTATCGCGGGTTGATGAATGCCATTCTGCGCCGGATTACCCGAGAGGGCGCGGACCTCATCAAGGCCCAAGAAGAAGCTGGCGAAGTCGGCATGGCCAACACCCCCTATTGGGCATGGGCGTCCTGGGAGGTGGCCTATGGCGCCGAGACCGCGGCAGCCATCGCCGATGCACATCTGGCCGAACCCCCGCTCGATCTTTCGGTGAAATCTGACCCAGAAGGCTGGGCAAAAACCTTAAGCGGAACACGCCTCCCAACAGGAAGCGTTCGTCTCTCCCACCCAGGCCGAATTGAAGAACTGCCAGGTTATGGGGACGGCGAATGGTGGGTGCAAGACGCCGCTGCGGCCCTTCCCCACAAGCTTTTAGGCGATGTGATCGGCGAAGACGTGCTTGATCTCTGCGCCGCACCCGGCGGCAAAACACTGGCGCTGGCGGCCGCAGGGGCAAAGGTCACTGCGGTTGATCGCGCCGGAGGGCGGTTGGAGCGCCTGAAGAAAAATCTCACCCGCACGAAGCTCAGCGCCGATATCGTGAAAGCCGATCTGACAGGTTGGGTCCCCGGCCGAAAGTGGAAAAAAATCCTCCTGGATGCACCCTGCTCAGCAACCGGCACGGCCAGACGCCATCCAGACGTTCTGCGCTCAAAGAAAGGCGAGGACATAGCAAGCCTCGCCCCTGTCCAGGCGACCTTGCTGGCCAAATCAGCTGAGTGGCTGGAGCCAGGCGGAACACTGATCTACTGCACCTGCTCCCTTGAGTCGCTGGAGGGCCCAGCCCAGGCTGCCCTCTTCCTCAAGAACAATCCAGCTTTCAAGCGGGTCCCGATCACACCTGAAGAAATCGGCGGCTTGTCAGGATGCATCACGCCAGCGGGTGATCTGCGCACCCTTCCCTGCCACCTGGGCGAGCAGGGGGGCATGGACGGATTCTATGCGGCCCGCTTTACCTTAAGCAGCTAAGGTTTTTGAATCTGCTTTTTCACCCAAACAAGACTCAGGTAGAAGTGTTCCCGTGCTTGTAGCCAAACATCATGGCGCTACTGGTCGCCCGCGCGACGACATTTCCATCTTGATCATTTAGGTGACCCTCCAAATAAGCGATTCTGCGTCCGAGTTGGGTGATCTTCCCCAATCCCACGATGCGACCCGGCAATGCTGGTTTCAGATAGTGAATGTGAAGATCAATCGTTCGCCCAAGAGTCTTACCTTCCGTCATAGCAAACGTGATCGGTCCTAATGTGTCATCCAGCATCGCAGCCAAAAAACCACCCTGTATATAACCCGTCGAATTCACAAACGCTGTCTTGCCATCAAATTCAACTTTGATTGTTCCTGCTCCCGTATCCAGCGCCAACAGTTTCCATCCGAGCAGCTTTGCCGCCGGTGGAGCCTCCAATCCATCAAAGAGAGTGCTTGCCATGATCTCGCTCCTAGACACTTCTGAGACAGAGAAAATCTCCCATGAGTCCTGACAACATCCCGTCAGGAGCCCCATACTCACCAAAGAGCCAAATCGCAAAACCTCGTTGAAAACCGTCCGTTGCACGACGCAAACTGACCTGATAAGCATCCTTCTATGGCAAATCCTGTAAAAATTTCTCCGTCAATCCTGGCCGCAGATTTCGCGCGTCTCGGCGAAGAGGTAAGCGCCATCTCAACCGCGGGCGCTGACTACATCCATATCGACGTAATGGACGGTCACTTCGTGCCAAACATCACCATCGGACCCGATGTTGTGAAGGCACTGAAGCCGCACTCTGACAAACCGTTTGATGTGCATCTGATGATCGCACCGGTTGATCCTTATGTAGATGCTTTTGCGGATGCGGGTGCAGACATCATCACATTCCACCCGGAAGCCGGTGCGCACGTTCACCGGACCGTGCAGATGATCAAGGCGCGGGGGCTGAAAGCCGGACTGTCTCTCAATCCCGCTACACCTGTCGGCGTGCTGGACGAAATTCTTGAAGATCTTGATCTGGTTCTGGTGATGAGTGTGAACCCCGGATTTGGTGGCCAATCCTTCATCGAGAGCCAGCTCCTCAAGATTGAAACGATCCGTAAGCGGATTGAAGAGACGGGTAAACAGATCGAGCTGGAAGTAGACGGCGGTGTGAATTTTAACACAGCCCCAAAAGTCATCTCTGCAGGCGCCGACGTTCTTGTCGCTGGCACCGCAACCTTCAAGGGTGGTCCTTCCGCCTATGCTGAGAACATTGCGACACTTCGCAAGCGGCCGTAAGCGGCACGCCTCCTCAGACCAACGGGGCAGCGTCCCGACACAAGGCACGCGCTCATGACAGAGGCTGTGGGCGGAAAATCTCAAGGGTCACACCCTGTTCCCCGCAGGCAGGAACGACACATCCTCAACCCGGGCAACCGATTGAGCGACCTCACCCTTGCAGCACTCCGTCGCACAGCAGACCTGAGCCTGACGGCAATTTACAGCACCTGGCCCTATCGCCAGACACTGCGCGGGCCGATGCCCGATACCATCACCTATTATCCCAAGGACCTGCGGCCAGGACGCGTCGACAAAGCCGATGCCCTTTTTCAAGGTCGCTATGACCTGCCAGGCGGGCAGGTAAGAACAAATGGCCTTTCCCCGTTCGACGTTGAAGCGCCAAGCGAAACCTGGACCGAAGAGCTCCACGGATTTTCCTGGGTTCGGCACTTTTCCGCAGCCGGGGGCAATGCGGCCCGCGCCCACGCGCGCGGTCTTGTACAAAGCTGGATCACAACATCCGGACAATGGCACGACATTGGCTGGCGTCCTCATGTCATTGGAAGACGCCTGACATCCTGGGCGTCGAACGGTGCCCTGCTGATGGAAGAGTCAGACCTCATCTATCGCTCCACCCTGCTCCGCAACATGGCAAAGCAGGCGCGCCATCTGGCCCGGACAGTCATGTGGGCCCCCGCCGGTGAGCAACGTCTGACCGCCGCGATTGGTCTTGCCTTCTCAGGGCTCTGTCTTTCCGAAGGCGGCAAGCGTCTGCGCAAAGGCCTCGACCTGGTAGGTCAGGAACTCACTCAACAGATCTTGCCCGATGGGGGGCATATCAGCCGGAACCCTGCAGCGCAGCTCTCCATCCTGCTGGATCTTGTCTCACTCCGCGACGCACTCATCGCCCAGGGCCATGGCGTGCCCCAGCCCATCCGTAACGCCGTCGATCGCATGATGCCCATGCTGCGCTTCTTCAAACATGGCGATGGCAAGCTGGCGCTCTTCAATGGTGCAGACGAAGGGCCGGACGGCGCAGTAGAAGCAGCACTCTCAGAAGATGATGCGAAAGGCAAACCCTTCGGCTTTGCACCGCACTCAGGCTATCAGCGCATGTCCGCTGGCCCCACCTATGTCACGGTAGATACAGGGCCTCCACCGCCGGGAGCCTATTCTCATTCCGCCCATGCAGGCTGCCTCTCGTTTGAGATGAGTGTCGGACGCTGCAGGCTCGTTACCAATTGTGGCGCCACACGTATTCTGGGCGCTGACTGGCATGCGGCAAGCCGCGCAACGGCTGCCCACTCGACCCTTGTGCTGAACGACACCTCCTCCGCCCGCTTCACGCAAGGCGCGTTCTCCCGCATCCTATTGGGGTCACGCCTCATGGAGGGACCGGCCCGCGTCGAGAGCAGGCGCAACGAGAGCGACGAGGGGATTTGGCTCGATGCCGCCCATGATGGCTACAGGAAGCTCTTCGGCTTTGTTCATCGGCGACGACTGTTCCTGAGCGAAAGCGGAGAGGACCTGCGCGGCGAAGACAGCCTGACCCGCGCACCAGACGAGCCGCCAAAACTCATGGTGCCCTTCAAACAAGCCTCAGATGAGGGCGACCCGGCCGCCTTTGCCGTCCGCTTCCACCTGCACCCGGACGCCCGCGCCTCGCTCGCCCACGACAAATCAAACGTGCTCGTTCTACTGCCGAACGGGGATGGCTGGCAGTTCCGAGCCCGGGTCGAAAATGGAAAAAGCAGTATTACCCTGGAAGAGAGCGTCTATTTGGGCGCAGCGGACCGAACCCGGCGCAGCGAACAGATCGTTGTCACCGGGGAAGCCTTCCGTGATGAAGCCACCGTGCATTGGGCCTGGCGCCGCCTGTCAACCACAGGCAGTGCAAACAAAACCGAGGCGGAAGAACCAGAATTGCCCGCCCTGCCAGCCGAGCTCCCCGGCATTCCAGAAGAGGCCCCAGAGGCACAGGCTGACGCCGGGAATGAAGCACCTGAGCAATCTGGGCAACAGAAGCCGGAATAAGGCGTCTACACATCACCTCTCCCTTCCAGAGGCTCTGCTTTCGTGCTATCCGGCGCGGAGTTTAGGCCCCCTCTCTCATCTCAGGATCTACCGATGCCCGCCGATATCCAACCCATCCGTCGCGCCCTTCTTTCTGTTTCCGACAAAACAGGCCTTGTTGATTTTGCCCGTGCGCTGCACGAGGCCGGTGTCGCCCTGGTCTCCACGGGCGGCACATCAAAAGCCATTGCGGATGCTGGTATTCCGGTAAAAGACGTCTCAGACATCACCAACTTCCCGGAAATGATGGATGGCCGGGTAAAAACCCTCCACCCAATGGTTCACGGCGGCCTGCTCGCGGTCCGCGACGACGAAGGCCATCTGGCCTCCATGGACGAGCACGGCATCGGCCCCATCGATCTGCTGGCGGTCAATCTCTACCCGTTTGAGGAAACCGTCGCCTTGGGTGCTGACTACGACACCTGCGTAGAAAATATCGATATTGGCGGTCCTGCCATGATCCGGGCAGCCTCCAAGAACCACGCCTATGTGAACGTCATTGTCGATGTTGCCGACTATGACCGGGTCATTTCCGAGATTCAGGAGAAGAAGGGCACGAGCCTCAACACCCGGAAAGCGCTCGCACAAAAAGCATATGCCCGCACCGCTGCCTATGACGCAGCCATCTCCAACTGGTTTGCGGCCGAAATCGAAGAAAGTGCACCGGCCTACCGCGCGACCGGCGGCACGCTGAAGCAGACGCTGCGCTATGGCGAAAACCCACACCAGGCTGCAAGCTTTTATGTGACCGGTGAAAACCGCCCGGGCGTCGCAACCGCCACGCAGCTACAGGGCAAGGAGCTTTCCTACAACAACATCAATGACACCGACGCTGCTTTTGAACTGGTCGGCGAATTTGATCCAAAACTCGCGCCCGCCGTTGCCATCATCAAACATGCAAACCCATGTGGCGTGGCAACGTCTGGCAGTCTCGCAGACGCCTATCGCAAGGCACTCGCCTGTGACCCGGTCTCTGCCTTTGGCGGTATCATTGCATTGAACCAGACATTGGACGGTGAGACAGCTGAAGAGATCGCCAAGATCTTCACCGAGGTCATCATCGCGCCAGACGCAGATGAAAACGCCCGCAAGATTATCGCCGGGAAAAAGAACCTGCGGCTTCTCACAACCGGCGGTCTGCCGGACGCACGCGCTCCAGGCCTCTTTGTGAAAACCGTCGCCGGGGGCTTCCTCGCACAGACCCGCGACAACGGCGTGATTGATGATCTGGAACTGAAAGTTGTCACCAAGCGCGCCCCAAGCGATCAAGAGCTTGCTGATCTCAAATTCGCTTTCCGGGTCTGTAAGCACGTGAAGTCAAACGCCATCATCTATGTAAAAGACGGCGCGACCGTCGGCATCGGCGCAGGCCAGATGAGCCGCGTGGACAGTGCCCGCATCGCAGCCCGCAAGGCGGAAGATGCCGCTGAAGCAGCCGGTCTTGCTGAGCCGCTTACCAAAGGCTCTGCGGTCGCCTCTGATGCGTTCTTCCCTTTCGCAGACGGACTTCTATCAGCTGCGGAAGCAGGTGCGACCTGCGTCATTCAGCCCGGCGGCTCCATACGCGATGACGAAGTGATTGCAGCGGCAGACGAAAAAGGTCTCGCCATGGTCATGACTGGCATGCGCCACTTCCGCCACTAAAAATCTAGAAGGGTGAGCGCTATGGACAATGTCGGGCACACCCATCGGATTGTGGTGAAGGCACAAATCTGGAGGGACGGCCGCCTACTCATCATTAAGCGTGCCCCAGATTCTGACCCTTATCCAGGTCTCTGGGATGTCCCTGGTGGAAGCGTCCACAAAGGCGAAACCATCGACCAGGGCCTAAGGCGCGAGACTTCTGAGGAAGTTGACCTGGCCCTTTCACACATTCGTCCCCTGACAAGCTGGTCTACAGGACAACAGGAAAGCCTGGTGATTGGTCTCTCTTATCTCGCCACCTCCGAAACAGACACGGTCACTCTGTCAGATGAACACACGGACTTTGAGTGGGCCGACCCAGCAAGCATCGGCGACTATGATTTTCCGCCCAACCTTGAGAAAGAAATCAAATGGGTCATCGCCAAAGGCTGGCATCGCTTCTTAAAGGTCTAGTCTCGCCGGTCTTCCGCTGCGAGTGCTGCGCGCTCTTCTTTGACGAAGAGCATGAGCGCCATACCGCCCACCAACAGTATAAGAACAGAGCCAAAACCAACCCGCTGGCTTTCCGACAGCGCCGTCGCGACGCCCACAAGCAGCGGACCGAGAAACGCAGTCGCTGTACCCGACAAAGCGTAGAGCCCAAAAAACTCTGACATCTTTTCAGGCGGCGCAATCCGCGCAAGCATCGTGCGAGAGTTGGCATAGGCAGCGGTGATAAAGATCGCGATCAAGATCACCACACTCACATAGGCTATTTCAGGAATCGTCGCGAAAAAGGGCAAAGACCAAATCGGTTCTGCCGAAGCCGCGTCATAGGGCACGAAGAAAATTTCATTAGGGGTCATAGAAACCGCCAGCAAAAGGCCGAGAGACGTGCCCCCAATGGAGATGAGGATCGCATTCCGCGAACCAAACGTATTGTCGAGCCATCCGCCAAACAAACCGCCAGCCACAGCAAAGACTGAGAGGACAACGCCGTAGATCGTGAGCGTGAGTGGGCCCCACTGAAAGACACCCGCTGCATAAACCCCGCCAAAGATCAGCACAGCCGTCTTGCCGTCATTGTAAAACATGCGGGCAAAGAGATAGAGCGCCACATTCCGGTAGTGCTTCAAGCCTTTGACCGTGCGCACAACCGACCGCAACCCATTGCGCACCGCATCTTTTGCGTTCGCCCCGCTCGGCGCTGAATCCGGCGTAAAGAGAATAAGCGGCAGAGAAAACAATACCATCCAGACCGCTACAATCGGCCCGGAGATTCGACTGTTTTCATAAGCCGAAACATCAAGGCCGAACATCGCAACCGACGGTACGAAACTCCAGTCCACAACGCCGGGCAACATAAACGCGATCAACATAAAAATGAGGATGAGGAGCGATCCCAAATTCCCAAGCGCCAGGCCAAGGCCCGAAAGACCCGCAACCTTCTTGTGCGGCGCTACATAGGGAAGCATCGAGTTATGGAAGACGGCGGAAAACTCAAACGCGACATTCGCGATGATGACAACCAGCGCCGCACCCAAAATGCCAATACCGCCATCCATCGGCAGCGCAAACCACATGGAAAAAGTGGCAAACGCCATGATCACAACAAAGGAGACGATCCAGGGCTTGCGGCGCCCACCACTATCGGCAATCGCGCCAAGCAAAGGTCCGAGCAACGCGATGACAAAGCCGCCAATGGCATTGATATTGCCCCAGATCGCCTGGCCACGAACAGGGTCGCCCACCACATGGGTAGAAAAATAGGGGGCAAAAATGTAGATCGTGATGAGAATGACATATGGGTTGCGCGCCCATTCAAATGTCGCCCAGGAAATCTGGCCTCTGGCGTCGGCCGGTTCACTGCCCACAGCTGAGAGAAGCTGCGCACTTGCTTCGCCCGGCACCTGCACGCGCACCGGTTCATCCTGTCTGTCACTCAATAGCCGCTCCCCCGTTTTAAAGCATTTGCAGGTGAAGCGTGCCGGTTCACCGTCCGGAAATGCGACAACGAAAATGCTTGAGTGGCTCCACATACAACGAAGCCGCTCTAGCGAGAGCATGAGCGAGGCGGGCGCCAGATGCAAACACAGTGTTAGGCAGCCGTGCGTTCTTCACGGACCGGCAAGAGCAAAACAAAGCCCACCAGCAGAAAAGCCACAACAACAAAAAGACCCGCACGCTGACTGTTTGCTGCCACCGTTGCCAACGCGATCACAAAGGGAGCAACAAAACTTGTCGCCTTTCCAGAGAGCGCATAGAGCCCAAAAAATTCCGTCATCATCTCATTTGGTGCCAGTCGCGCCATGAACGTGCGGCTGGCAGCCTGCGCGGGGCCGCCACTGATCCCGATCAGAATGCCCGCCGCCATGTAAACCTGCTCGCCCACACTCGTGAAAGGACCAGCACCTGGTACAGGCGGCGGGACGGAAAAGAAGAAAAAAATTGTGTCAGCCGTGATGGAGACGGACGCTAGCGTTCCAAGCACAAGCCCCGCGACCGCAACAAGAATGGTCCGCTTCGAACCAAACCGGTCGTCCATCCATCCGCCGAGAAATGCGCCAAGCGCCGCAAAGATGGAGAGCACGATACCGAAAATGCCCAGCGTCTGAATTTCCCAGCCAAAGGTGCCTGCCGCGTAAATCCCACCAAAGGCAAATATGGCGGACAGGCCGTCATAATAGGTCATGCGTGCCACAAGAAAGAGGCCGACATTTTTATACGAACGAAGCTTCGAGAAAGTCGCTTTGAGTTGCACAAGCCCTGCACGAATGGCCGCACGTGCCTTGATGGGCGTCCGTGGGGTGTCCGGTGTCAGAAGAAAGATCGGCAGAGAAAAAAGCGTGTACCAGAGCGCAGCAAGCGGTCCGGTGAACCGTTCAGCCTCCCGCATTACAGGATCAAGTCCGAAAAGCGGTTCAATGCCAATCATGGTGACACCGCTTTCAGCATCGGCCACCAGGAACATGAGCACGAAGAACAGGGCGGCAAGGCCCCCGACATAGCCGATACCCCAGCCAAAGCCTGAGAGTGCGCCCATCCGCTTTTCCGGAACCAGCGTCGGCAACAT
>NZQM01000139.1 GCA_002695905.1 Parvibaculum sp. | reverse complement strand
AGATGGGAAATGAGCACCCATACCCACAGCACCAGTGTTAGCCGTGAGGAAGTCGGTCTGGTCCCTGTGTAGGGTCCTGCGATAGAAGCCATCGATTTTTTTGTGTCCCTGCATGTCAGAGCCGGGATCATACCTTCTCTGTACTGTCCGTGTTTCTGCCAGGATTCTTTGTAGATCATAGCTTACAGAGGCAGACGGTCTGAATATGAAGTCAACCCATGACTCACCGTGGTAGTAAGGAGGAGTGAATGACCAGTTATAGCCATTGAGAGAGTCTTTGACACCATAAGATGAAGCAGATAAGTTAAAGTAGTTTCCGGATACTATAAGTTTTGGAGCATACGTCCCGAATAAAGATGTGTCTTGTCGACCAGAAACAGGGGGACCGAATGCTGTAGTCCTGTTGTACATGACGAAGTTGTGTTGGAAATCTTTGTTCTTTGCGGGATCCTGGGGCAACTCATAAGAACCGGAAACACCTTCTATATCGCTAGCCGGTGGTGTCGATGCAGTCGTCGAGTTCTTGAAGAATGCTTGGGCGCCGTCTGAAGCGTAAAAATAGTTCGTACCATCTTCGCCAGTTTCATAAGTATATGTTCTGGCGCCATCATAAGAAGTGCGCATGCGAAGGCGCGCACCAAAAGTCTCATCTCCCGCAAATTTGTAGGTCGAAAGGTTCACTCCGTCAGATTGAAGTTTTGAGTATTCCTGATCTTGTAAGAAGAAGTTGCCCACTTCCGCAAAGAAGTTGGAAGCCATGGCGTTGTATAGGGTGCCTGGGCTTTCACCAGTCAAAGACGCAGTTATCGGTACCTGCAGTGATACACTCGGGTGAGGCTCGATGTCCGGAATCATTGCGTTTTTAAGATATTTAACTGGATTCATTATCGCTTCGAAGGGTACCCTTTGGCTCCAGAAGGCTCCTGAAACGTATTTCGCGGTACCGATGCCGGCTGCGGTGGAACCAGTAGGGTTGGCACTATTTATTGCCCAGTTCTCAGGGAATGTTGCATATGAGCCGGCACCAATGGCGCCGGTAATCTGTTGAGAATAACTCCTGTATCCGTTTGTAATGATTGGGTAATCCACCGCCATACCGGATTTAATCGAGTTGTAAAGGATACCAGGAGCGAACAGGGGCTGCATCAATGGTCGGACCATGCTGTATTGAGAAACAGCCGCGTTAGTTACTGTGACGAGTGAACCGCCGGTTATATAATTTACAGATAGAGTGCCAGCAAAAGATTTGGAGAATTGGCTAACTAAGTCCAAAGTTCGTTGCGCAGGGTAGAAGCCCTTATAAGGATTGAATTTGATTGCTGCGCGACACGTAAGTCTAAGTTCCTTTGCTTCTAGATCCGACATTTGTTTGACATCCAAAAAGTTCTTCATGAAGTCTGAATTTGAATAATCTTTGTAGAATGAAGCCTGTGAACTGCTTAACTTGGTGCCAGGTATACTGAATGCATCAAAATTGTCTCCGCCATTGATGCCAACTTTAGTATAACTTTCAATTCGCTCGGAGATTCTAAACTCTGGCACAACTGCATATCCCTTAGCAATGGTCTTGACATCCTGGCGGAACTCATCATAGTCGTTATACCATGGCTTAGATGACGCACCGACAAAACCAGTTTCGCCATTTGACGTTGTAAGATAGCCCGCGAGAGTTGGCGCCTGCCATAGTGCCTCACCGGAGCCGGTCGCTAAGGAACCTGTCGTGTTGAATCCAGGCGAGGATGTATCATTCGAGCGCAATACATTGTTAGCGTCCATACCAGTCAACTGGCGGTTAACTGCGCCTGAGATAGTGGGAGGATAGGGCGATATCGGAGAGTTCAGCATGTGTTTGCGTGAGTAAAGACCTCCATTTCTTATCATAAGCGGGATCTGGTTGATCTCTCCACCGAGGACGATTGGTCCACTAGCGGTTGCTGGGACGTTAAAGTGGTAGAATGAGTACGTATTCTGTAGCTCGCCGGCAGAGTTAGACGTCAACATACTTGAGCCATAATATTTCTGTTGTCCATAAGTTGGTCCCAGGTCTGACGTAATCTCGGGTGGTCCCGTCCTAGTCAAAAAGTTATATGGAGCATCGAGAGCGAAAAGACTTTGTGTGAGATATCTCGTCACACTACCCCAATCCTCATATGAGTTTACTCCTACTGAGTTTGTGGCACCGAAGCCGCCGGTAACGCGTTGTGCTTGGCTGTCACGCCAAAATTCATTGTCATACCCAACGCGTGTCATGGAAGAGGAAATAAACTCACGGCGTATTGACGGAAAAACATTTTCAGAATACAATACCCAATTGACATCGATATTATTTCTGTCTTTCATTGCCACAAGTTGTTCAAATGGTGTGACTTCACTATCGTAGTTGACGTTAACAAATCTGTTGAGCGCTTGCTGATTGAATCCAACCATTTCGTTATTGTAAGTTGTGAGCAGTGTAACATTATGATATTGTTCGTTTAGTCCGCCGAGTGATGTCGAAAACGAGTTTGCATAATCCATGTTGATGTGCACCGGTACACCCTTCATCGACACAGGTGGTAGATCGAAGGTACCAGTAACGTCTCCGAGATAACCGATAGACAACGTATTAGATTTCTTCTGTGCTGTCAGAATTGGATGATCTTGCTGCCGCACCTGCTTCCAAGATGGGTATCCGTATTGATTTCCGCGTTTGAACATGAGTGCATTAAACGCTTGTGGGGATGTGGTGGCGACTCGTGCCTTAATAAATTCTGGAGTGTTTAAGTACTGTTCTGCTGCTATTGCAGCCTCAATTAATAGAGTCCCAGTTGGATAACCAAGAGTTTCAAATCCTGTTCCCTCGTATGAAGAAGTTATAGTTGTGATTGGTTCGTATATATTCAGGTTAAGTCGAGATACTTGGTATACCGGATCGGTATAAACGCCGTATTGTGAACTTTCCCATATGCGTGTACCGCTGGTTATAACACTGGCGACTTCACTCGCACTTACAAAGTTCAGTGGTTCAATGTATGTGGAACCGCTTCGGAACCAGAAGTCGCGAGGAGTGAAGCCACAACTCCACCACGATGCTGTCGAGTGCAGAGACGCTGTGATCCATGCATACTGTCTTGAGTCACGCGGGATCTGGTGTTGGATGTTAAAGTTATCGTAAAGAGGTCGATCTTCGTATGTACAAGTTTCTGTGTATCCCACGAATGGTGCTGTACATCCGGGTAGTGGTTCTGGATAAAGACCGTCTGCCGATCCACTACTAAGGGCTATAATGCTAGTATCTATCGCTGAGCCGAAGCGTCCGACTGGATACATATTGTGTTTAGGATTTGGTGAGTGATCAAAAATTGCATTCGACCCTGATGCGAACACACCATTATTGGTGGTTTTGATATTATCTACTACAGTGGTGCCTGACTCATTCTGTGACGGCTCTCCTATGACATACCAGGAAAACAACTCGGAAGGATTGTATAGATATGGCGCTGATTGGGTCACATCGCACGGCACACCACCGTTGTAAAGTTGAAGCACATCATTATCGTCCAGCGGGCGCGTCCACATAGACATTTGGTCCATTGAACCGGATAAACCGAGTGTTCCGCCGGCGGTAGCGCTGGACTCGCCTCCGAATGAATAGATTTGCTCGCCCGTTTTTGGTATAGCGGCAAAGTTTTTGAAACTGTAGTCAGCGTTTCTTACGGGATCATAGTTGTCGATTGCTCCCGATGGAGTAGTGGTGAAACTTACTATATCTAGTCTTTGTCCATCGACATAAAATCTTAGAAGATCGTTTGCCTGCTGAGATGGCTCTAACGTACCGTTTGTACCTGATACAACACATGCGAGGTGGTGCCACTGTGTGTCCTGAAGGAGGGATGAGGTTCCATACGCAGTGATAACGCGAGCGGTGTTGCTCTTGTCTCTGAGATGGATCGTCGCTTCGAGGCGGTCGAGGTTGGATTTAACCAACTGGAAGAAGGGGCTCCCAGTGTCTGCTGCTTTTCCAACACTGAATATATGACCATTTGCTACTTGTGACGATGGGTAAACCCATGCGGAAATTGTTAATCCGTCTTCAGTGCCGCGCATGGAAGATGTGATAAATCCGGGTGCAACATTATCTGCGCTAGCGAGGACGGGACCCACGGTTGTTGGGGTCTCAATCCAATACATTGCCACGGTATTGTCTAATGATGAGCCAGAGTAGGAGGGTGTCAGGTCACAAGAAATTGCCTTTTTCTGACAAATATTGTTTCTATGCGTTTTGTGGAAGCCGGGTAATTGATCATATGACGCGCCGGGACCGTTAGTGGCTGCTGTTGTTCCTGTTACCTGTAAAGAGTCGCGACCAAATCTGGCGGTGTGCCTTGCATAGTGAGAGGTAAGACCGAAATCTTGCCCGTGGATGTCGTTTACCCTGATTCCAGGGGTACCACTACCGGATGGCTCAGAAATGCTGCCAGAGGGTCCCTGAGACGGCTTAATCACAGCCATATAGCGCTTACCAAGGGAGTTATATACAGAATAAGAATCTGACCGGAAATCCCTGTACCCAGTGCCATCTGTGAGCATTCCGCCGACTGTTGAGAATCTAGAGTTTATGATAGAGTCATTGACGGCTGCGGTGAGGTATCCAATATTATATTCTCCGACAAATTCGAAGTGTTCTTCTTGTGAGCGGTGCGTGTCTAAGAATGTTCTCGTCTGTGTGGAGCTGGTTGAGTTGTTTTGGAAGACCTGTGCTGGGAGAACTGGCTGCTGTTCAATAAAGTTGCGGGGGTTAGCATATGTATCGAAGGAATGAACTACTTCATATTTCTTTTGCCAGTTTCCAAGAATTGTTGAACCAGTGCGCATTTGAATGTTTCTAATGTTGACTGGGCGCTTGGCTACAAAATCTCGATAGTATACTGCTTTCTGCGAAGCCGTCATCGGATACGGTATCGCGCCGACGGCGTTTGCTTCTGGCCATGGGTAATCGGCACTGACCAATCCCATAGCACCAGAAAGTGCTTCGCCGGTGGGACAAGTGCCAAGTTTACCAAGCAGCAGTTTCCAAGCCTCTGGGCGTGTGGTGTAGTTGTCTAGACCGGCAGCAAAAAATGTTTTGTTAGATGCACTAGTATTGAGCTTCACGTGTCGAGACTGGTGTCCGCCGACGGCGTATTCCGTGAACGGACCCTGCATCGGCTTCTCAAGATCAGTGCCGTATACATCATTGTGTAAGTTAGTAATGGTGACACTAGACGAAAGTCTATTTGAAATCCAATTGTCCGCGCCACCAGATATTGAAGCGCTTATGATATTAAACGGATAAGAGAAGGAAGATTTAGTCTTAGTATAATTAAAGCCACCATCGTAATCGCGACCCTGCGTAACGCCTATATAACGATGACGTTTTTTGGATACGTTACCTTCTTCGTCCCACTGTGCTTTGGATTCAATGGCAGTAAAATCAGCGATATCTGCGTAAAGAACATTCTCTGGAATAAATACACCATCTGCCGTGTTTACAGGTCCTGCGGGGTATACCGAAGTCTGAACGTAGCTGAAACTCTTTCCTGGTTCAAAGTTTACTCCACCTTTGATAGTTCTGCTGAATTCTGGGTTCCGGAGGGAAGTCACACCGTCAAGTTGAGAATCTAAAAGGTTGTTCTTTTCGTATTGGGTTCCGTCTGCCTTGGAGAGAATCACTTGTGAACCAGACAGACTTGGCTTACTCCATTTTATGTTTCTGAACACAACTCGCTGAGCGTCAACCGTTGCGTCACCAGATGAGATCTCATAGGACCCCACTCCTTGCGCTCCGGGTTGAGCGCGCTTTTTCCAGTAGTTTTTGTGAATGTTCGTAGGACGCGGAGAAGCCTCAACTCCACCAAACAAATCTGTCTGATATGTTAACAAGAAAGCGCCCACACCACGAATTGGGGACGTCGGCTCTACAGTTGAGAATTCTATCGTTGGGAACTGTGACTGATACTTGTTTCTTTCCAATACGTGACTTTCTACAGTGTTGTACATGTCAGAAGTAAATTCAGCGGATGCTGGGATGACTTGTTGGATAATGTTTGCTAAGGCATCGTCAAACCATCTAAAGTATTCAGTGAACTTTTCTACTGTTTTGACATTATTAAACTTTTCAAAGTAAATCCTTCTAAGAAGTTCGATTGGCTTGTATTCAGAGCGGTATCTGTTGACCGGATCTCCAATAACATTATTAAAGTCCAATACCCCTGCGAAGTAATCTAAGATCTCCTCAGATATGGCAGCGTAAAGGCTCTTTTCAATCGTATGAAAATAACTTGGAATTTCATCAAAGAGACCAAACAGTTCATCGTCTTCGGACAAGATCTTGACCATGTCATCACTTGTTACAATTTCAGGATCAATAAATTTAAATTCATTCATTAACTCATTTGTAACCACGTCATCAGAACTAGGAGCGAATCCATGCCCCTTACCCGGATAAATGTAGCCACCGATCTCACCTGCCCAGCCAAAGTTATCGCGAACCAATGCAGAGCCAGAACTAATATCTGAAGCGTAGAAGTTGCCGCCGGCGTCTGAGGATGTTATTTCTCCGAAATGCCAGTCTAAAGCCAGACTGTTGAAGTTGTAAATATCGTGAGTAGTTGACCTCGAATCCAAAGCAGAGATATTTTGATAAGATCCTGAGATTCCTGAGTTTTCTCTGTCTAGGGCATGCTGTTTCAGAGAAATATTATCTACATATTGCGTCCAATGTTTTAAGCCGTTAACTTCGGTGTCTGCCTGATTCAGATTGGAACCCGTAAGGTTTGTATTTTGCGCGCCAACGTACAGCCGCTTCCAAGAGCGAAGCATATCTTGACCAACAGCCTTGGCAATTGAAGCCGATACTTCGAAAGAGTTCCGAATTGTACCAAGCGTATTGTTAAATCCGCGGAAAACAACATCATAGGAATAATCGTCTGATCCAGAAAGTACGCCGGCATATGGATAGTTTGTTGGTCTAAGAGCAACTGATAGATTCCAATCTTCGTTGGCGTACACGCTCATGAAGGTGCTGCTTGTTAGGGCGTTAAATGGGTGTGGGTCGTAAGACGATGTAAGCATAAAGCGAACGTTCTTAGACCCTAGTTCATCTCTGATGGCGAATACTTGGAAGTTTGCAACGTCTTGTGCACCAGTTAACGACGTCGTACCGCCGGCATAGCCGGTTCCCGTAGATGCGGTAAATGCTGTCTGCATACCAAACAGTGATGACGTTATGAAATTCCTATCCATAGAGTTCGCACTCTTGAAGAATCTAGGAAATCTTATGCTGGCTTCTGTTGTTAGCCCGTACGTATCCTCGTATCCGAAGTCAGCACCGGAGCCGGTTATGTATCCCAAAGAATCAGCATAGCGAGGATCCGCTGCCTGATACATAACTGCGTGGAGCGAGGATGCTGTGTTGAAGTTGAGGGTTTTCCTCTTTTTTAGAACCTGCTTTAAGTTGTTGTTCAATTCATAGGTTTGATTATTCGCATATGTATTGAAGTAAACAAGGTTATCATCGATATTAAAACATCTCATGATGTTTCTAATCGAACGATGTGTCCCCTTCGACTTGTAGATTGTGCTCAAACTATTGTAAAGGTTCTGGTAAATCAGGTTCTTTGTTTCATTTAACTCGCCTTGAAAAATTTCTGAGTCAGTTCTGTTTTTGAACTTTTCTAAAACTTCAGAATCAACAAATATCTCAGGAGTAATAAGTCCTAATGACTCCGGGAGGTGCTGAGCAAACGGGAGGGGCTTGTGCGAGGCGCTTGTGTGTTGCGCATGCCTAAAGGATGGCAGCGCAGATATTTGTAAATACAATTTGTCGAAGT
>NZQM01000138.1 GCA_002695905.1 Parvibaculum sp. | reverse complement strand
GGCCTCTCTATTCACCAGACCGGGTTCCCACGAGCGATGGGACTTTGCGCGCAACGACAGCGGATTTACTTGGCCTCGCACGCACAGATATGGCGCATGGAAAACATGCTGCGTGACGGCGAATTCGCAAACAACCAATACGATGTTTGCTACGTGCCTAGAAACGCTCAAACCACCGGCGACGTGGACGCCCACGAAATTGCCGTGGAACCATCAGGGCGCATCATCTTTGTCAACACATCTTACTCCTGTCTGGCGACTGTCGATCCCATTCACGGGTTCAAACCGCTTTGGCAACCACCTTTTATCACCAAACTCGCACCGGAAGATCGCTGTCACCTAAACGGCCTCGCCATGGAAAACGGTGAGGCCCGATACGTAACTGCCGTGTCTCGAAGCGACAGTGTCAGTGGCTGGCGCGATCGTCGCGGAGAAGGGGGCGTCCTTATCGACGTCCAGCAAGATCGTGTACTGACAGATAAGCTCTCCATGCCACACTCACCGCGGCTCCATAACAATCAGCTCTATGCACTCAACTCCGGCCGCGGACATCTTGTCCGCATTGACCGCCAGACAGGGGCGGCAGAGGAAATCGCCTTCCTGCCCGGTTTTGTTAGGGGACTTGCCTTCCACAATAATCATGCCATCGCGACCCTGTCTCTTCCCCGCGACCAGTCCTTCGCGGGCCTTGAACTTGAGGATGAGTTACAAAAGCGAGACGCCGATCCCTGGTGCGGCGTCCAGATCATCGACCTCGCCACGGGAAACGTTGTCGAATGGCTTCGTCTGGATGGCGAAATACGTGAGCTTTTTGATGTAGCTGTTTTGCCAGACGTGCGCTGTCCCCTGGCAGTCAGTCCCCTTGCGCCGGAATTTGCGACAACGGTGACAATGGCCGACCCCGACTGACCTTTAGGTCTAACCATTAACCGTCGATCCAGATTGAGACATCTGGGCAACGTGTTTTGTCAGACGCCAATTGACTCACTCGCGCCCGTACTGGTTAATAAAAGATGAATTTCTGGAGGTAGAAACTCGGGTGGACGACGCTCCGAGAGGAAAAGCCTTTTGAAGACTGAGGGGTTTGAGTGTGAGTAGCGTAAGCTGCGGACTGTCGAGACATCATTTTGCGTTGATGCTATCTACATCAGTCTTGTCGATGGGCGCCTATGGTCATCTACGGTCCGCCAATGCGGCAAATGAATGCGGCGTCATCGCAGCTGGGGGCACCGCCACCTGTACGCCTGCCGGGAACAATTTTACGACCGGCATCGACTATGACGTGAATGACGCAACTGTTGTCGTCCAGGACGGTGTGGTCGTCAGCACAACAGCAAACAACACCTCCGCTATCGCCAACGGCGCTGTGGGGGCCAATCTCGGGTCGCTGACAACGACCACACAAGGCGCGGTGAACCTTTCGACAACGGGCGACGGCTCCCAGGGCATTTACGCCGGTTCCCTCAACGGGTCCGTGATAATCACCACCAGCGAAAACACGACCATCACCACCACAGGAGACGGGTCTACGGGCATCACGGCTGCGAGCGGCGGCGGCAACGCACTCACCATCATTGCTCCTGCCGCAATTACAACCTCCGGCACCGGTTCAAACGGCATCAGCACTCTGAATACCGGCGGCGCAACGATTATCAATGTTGGTACCATAACGGCTACCGGCGGCGGCGCGACCACTGGCATCTACGCACAGAGTGTTGGCGGGACAATTGATCTAACGACATCTGGTGTAAACACGCCCAATGGTTATGGGATCATCGCAATCGCCAGTGGTGTAGGCTCAGGAACCGTCAATGTCACCACGACAGGAGCAGTTTCAGCACTTGCCAACGGTATTATCGCCGGGTCTCAATTTGGCGACACCATCATCAACGCCGGTGCACCTGTCAATGTGACAGCAGTTGGTGTCGCTGCAATCTTTGGTGCTGGGACGACCGGAAGCGTGACCATCAACTCGGTTGGCGCAACAGCGACTGGCGCGGGATCGATCGGTATCATCGCCAATGTGACAACCGGCAATATCAGCATCACAGACAGCGGAACCGTCACGAGCGGTGGGTATGGGGTTTACTCGTTGTCGACGGGCGGTAGCACGAACATCAATGTCAACAATGTGACTGCAAGCAACAACTACGCTGCCGTCAACGCCATAAGTGGGACCAACCTCTCCATCACCGCGAGCGGATTAGTGACGGCGACAGGCGGTTCTTTTTCTGACGGTATCTACGGGGTCGCCATCGCCGGGGCGGCAACGGTTCAGACAGCGGATATCACAGCAGATGATGACGGTATCAATGTTTATGGCGCAACGGGCGCAACGGTGACGACGACCGGCACCATAACAGCTGGCGACGACGGCATTGAGGTTTCCACTGGCGCCGCTGGCGATGCGACCATCACTGTCAATAATGTGACGGCGACAGGGGCCAACAATGACGCGATCGAGGTGACGGCAGGTGGCACCGCAACAGTTACTGTGAACGGCGCGGTGCTGGGTGGCGCGACATCAGCTGGCGGGGACGGTATCGACATTCAAACCGGCACATTAGCAACCATCACGATCAATGGCGGAGGGTCTGTCGGCGCCCTATCGGACTTCGCGATTGATACGGACGGTGCTGGCGCAACCACCCTCAACAATAGCGGCACGATTACTGGTTCTATAGTTCTAAGCGGTAACGGTGACACGCTGAACAATCTCTCCTCCAACAGCATCAATCTTCGCCGCTTCACGGATACGGATGCGGATGGCGTGCGCGATACAGAAGCCGTCGCCATCCTCGATTTCGGTGCGGGGACAGACACGTTCGACAATTCGGCGACCGGTACGCTCCGTCTCTCGACGGTGACCGGGGCAACGGCTTTCAACACGACCAACGAGACCTTCGCCACCGGCTCCGCCAGCCTCTCGCTCACCAATGAGGGAGTCGAGCAGGGCCACATACTGAACCTCGAGACCTTTATCAACTCCGGGACCATTACTCTCGCCGACACGGAGACGGGCGGCATGACAGCGATTGCCGGCGACGTCCTGGCCATCACCAGTCTTGGCGTTCCCGGCGGCGTTGGAACGTCCAACTTCATTTCCAATGGCGGGGAGCTCCATCTCGATACGGTTCTTGATACAGGCGCCATTGATACGACAGACGTTCTCATTCTTGACACGGTCACCACAGGGGTCGGCGGGGCAACCGGCATCACTATCACGGATGCGGGCGGCGCAGGCGGCATTACCGGCACCGGCGCCACTGACGGTATTCGAGTCGTCGAAGTGCGCGGGGTTGGCTCCGCGAGCGATGCCTTTACGCTTTCGCGCGCTGTGGTCGGCGGCATCTTCGAATATGAGCTGAACCAGGCCGATGGACAGAACTGGTATCTGCAGTCCGACGGCACCATCGCGACACAGATCCCGGCCTACCAGGCTTTGCCTCTGGCCCTTTCGGGTTTCGCGCGGGATCAGATGCCCTGGGCACAAAAGCGCTGGGGTCACGTCGAAGGTCGTCAACAGGCTAAGACGGGCGCCTGGCTGCGCGGTGGTTTCGTCCGTGGTTCAGAGGAGTTCACAGGCGCCAATCAGTATGAGAGCAGAGACCGGTTTGTTCAGGCTGGCTATGACGTGGTTCTGGACGCGGAGCTGCCAGGTCAATTGAGTATTGGCGGCCTCGTGCAACACACGTCCACCGACACCTCCATCACCAATGGCAATGGGTCAACCTTTTCAGCAAGCGGATATGGCGCGGGCGTCAGCGCCTATTGGACGGCCGGTAGCGGATTGTTTACAGAAGCGCTCGCAACACTGACCCGCTACGAGATAAACATTGACCGGCCTAACCTGGCCGGTGTGGCAGACACCGAGGCTTATACTTACTCGGCAGGCCTGCAGGTCGGCCATCAGCTCCATGTCGCAGGTGAAACAGATCGGTGGACAGTCACACCCCGTACGTCACTGACTTATATTGATAGCAATATTGACAGCTTTACCGATGCGTCCGGCATCGCGGTGGACTTTGTTGAAAGCGACAGCATGCTCTTGGAAGCAGGCATGATCAGCGGCCTGGACCTGGACCTGAAAGGCAACCGCGTCCTCAACCTCTCTGCAGAGATTGGCATTGAGCAGGACCTGCTGGGCGGCAATGCGATTACCGCCAATGCAGTCAACTTCACGGCTGACCGAGATGACACACGGGCAACATTCGGTGCCGGAGCAACCGCTCACCTGGGAGAGAACTTCTCAATATTTGCCCGGGCGGAAGGAAGCGCGTCCCTGTCGGGCGAAGGTTACTCCCGGCGGGCAACAGCGGGACTGAAGATCACCTTCTAGCAACGACCGGGTTTTCAGGTAGCATGGCGCGGGCGTGAGCAGGCACCATCAAGAAGCGCTCATTTTTTGTCGCTTCATGGAATCGGAGGCAGGCTTCAGAAAGCTTGATCACGTGATCATCCCCGTGTTGTGCCGCGCGCGCAGCAATCTCGTTTGGCGCTTCAGGTGGTAATACTCTTGGTCCAGGCGCCGGAGATTCCGAATAGGCTGAATGCAATCCAGCAGCGGTCTGCCATCCATAGGACACAAGCTTGCGGGTCGTTACCTCTTTCACAATCGGGGCAATGTTGAGAATGGCGGCGACGGCCGTGATCGCATGAGTAAAGACGATAGCGGTGAGCGGCGTATGCACCCGATAGAGAAATACCTGCGCAAACTCGGACGCAATGTCGTAGGCAAGGGCCGACACGTCGCCCTCTGCGTCGATCAGAGAAATCACCGCCGCAAATCCCTGCGCGTGAGGCAGCTGCTCTAGCGCCGTCGTGATCGCGCCATCATTGCGCCGATGCGCAAGCGGCACCAGCGGGACCCGTGCGAGGGCTTCCTTTGGAGAGAATGTGGGACGACCCGCCACCCGATGAGTAACCAGCGGCTGATAGGGACCTGCCCAAAGAGCGAGACCCTCCGCAAGCTCCCGCCGTCGAAGGGGCGTATCTTCAACGCGGAGAGCACGCACACCATGGCCCACGCGAATGAGTCCGTGCGCTGCTGCCGCAAAGAGGCCCGGCGCCAAGCGGTCTGCCCATTGATCCAACACCGGCTCCCAAGGTCCGCTGGCGAGACGATGATGAAAAAACGATCGCCAGGCATCTTGCCGACGAGGATCGCCAACGGCGCCCTCTAACTCTGTGGGATCAAGCGGAGCGGCGCTGTCATTGGCTGGGAGGATATTGCCCAGGTTTGCCTCCACCCAGCTTTTCGCCCGACCATCCTGCCCCATGGCGACAAGCGCTTCAGCCACCATCGGGGCATGATCGACAAAGCCGTTTTTCAGAAGCGGCCCCAAGGCGCGCAGCGGCTCAAGGGCTGGATCAAGCAATTCATATTGACGCTTAGTCATGGCCCAATTCCTTTAGAAAGTATTTTCTTTACTTATTACAACCCCTCTAATAATTCAAGTTTTTTCTTTTTTAAAAACTGACCAATCGCCCCTTTCCTCAGAGACATGACCTAAGGCACTCTAGGTGCAACAGAAATCACAGGAAGGCTTGAGAGCATGACCGTCTACGCAATGGCATTTGTTGAGATCAATGATCGGGAACACTACGCAAAATACGAAGCGGGGTTCATGGAAGCCCTGGCCCCCTTCGGCGCAGAGATCCTCGCCGTTGACGAAGACCCCAATGTATTGGAGGGCGAAGCACCCAAGGGACGGATCGTCCTCATTCGATTTCCCTCAGCCGAAAAGCTCGATACCTGGTACAACTCAGATGCCTATCAGGCAATCCTGCCCTTCCGCAAAGCTGCATCGAACGGCCATGTGATCAGCGTTAAAGGGTTTGAGATGCCTTAGAGCATTTCCAGCTGAAGTTGACGCACTTCAGCGCCCCAAACTTTAGGCGAAAATGCGATACAATAAGGCTCTAAGCCGCATCCAGCATCACAACACTGAAAAGCTTCTCATCATCCATCCATGACTGAGACAGGGTCCAACCTTGCACCTCTGCAAGCTGCATCAGTTCGTCGAGTGCAAACTTGCGGGAGTTTTCTGTGTGAATGCTCTCCCCTTCCGCAAACCCAATCTTGGTATCACCAACCCTTACCGTCTGGTCCCTCTGGCTGACCAGATGCATCTCAACCCGGGAAGCATCTTCGTTCCAACGGGCTTCATGCGCAAACTGCTCGAGGGCAAAGGTGCCGTCAAGTTCTCGATTGATGCGTTTCAGAATATTGAGATTAAAAGCAGCCGTTATGCCTGCCGCATCATCATAGGCAGGGATGAGGCGACCCACATCCTTCTTCAGATCAACGCCGAGCACGAAGGACGCGCCGTCGCCCAGATCCTGTCGGGCGCGTTGAAAAAAGTCAGAGATTTCAGCATTCGATAGATTGCCAATCGTCGAGCCCGGAAAGAAACCGACCGTGCGTCCAGCACCTCGCGCTTCCGACGGGACGGCAATCGGGGACAGGAAATCACCGACAACCGATTTGATAGAAAGAGAAGGATAGTCGCGACGCAATTGATCTGCCGTGTCCTCCAAAAAGGACGCGGACACATCGATCGGTACATAGCAATGCAGCGCGTCAAACCTGTCGAGCAGCAACCGGGTCTTAACCGACGCGCCCGAGCCATACTCGACGAGAGTCGCCCCTCGTCCAGCTGCCGCGGCTATTTCACTCCGGCAATCTTCCAGAATTTTCGTCTCTGTGCGTGTCGGATAATATTCCGGCAGATCCGTGATCTCTTCAAACAATTGAGAGCCGCGTGCGTCATAAAGCCACCGGCAGGGCAGCGTTTTTTGCGGCAGCCCAAGCCCCTCAAGAACATCAGCCGCAAATTCGCCATTCTTAACTTGTACTGTGTCCAACATTATGCCGCACCCCTCGCAAGCCTGAGGCCGGAAAACTGCCAACGCTTATCCGGATGAAAAAAGTTGCGATAGGTCGCACGCATATGACCACCCGGCGTGGCGCAGGACCCGCCGCGGAGCACCATCTGCCCGCTCATGAACTTGCCGTTATATTCGCCGACGGCACCTGGCGGGGGTTTAAACCCCGGATAGGACGTGAACGGGCTCGCCGTCCACTCCCAAACATCCCCATAAAGACCCGCAAGTTCGCCGACAGGCGCAACCTGCGGACGCGGGCGCAACATGTTGGAAGACGCGAAATTTCCCTCAATCGCGACGGCGCCCGCCGCATGTTCCCATTCAGCTTCGGTCGGCAATCGCATACCCGCCCACGTTGCATAAGCATCTGCTTCGTAGAAACTCAGATGGGCAACAGGCGCATCTAAATGAACAGGTTGTGGGCCCCGCAACGTGAGAGACCACCAGGCAGCATCCTTCTGGAACCAATAAAGCGGCGCATCCCATCCACGCTCTGTGGCAATCGCAAACCCATCCGACAGCCAATGTTGCGGATCGCGATAACCGCCAGCTTCCATAAACGCGATCCATTCGCGATTGGTGACTGCACGATTTGCCAATTCAAAAGGCCGCACCAACACGTCATGTTGTGGCCCTTCACAGTCAAAATTGAAGCCATCGCCACCCGCTCCAAGCGGAATGCAACCACCCTCAAAGGAGACCCAGTCCGCCGCGTCGCTAGCCTGCTGCTTCATTTCCAACGGGACAGCGGGCGCGAAGGCCGGGCGCAGCGGGTTCTGCGCAAACAGATGCAGAATGTCGGTGAGCAAAAGTTCCTGATGCTGCTGTTCATGATGGAGACCAAGCTCGATCAGCTTTGCAAGCTCAGACGAAAGCTTGCCCGCCAGCAAAGTTTCCATCGCCTCATCCACATGCGCGCGATAGCCACGGATCTCATCAAGGGACGGGCGCGCCAACATGCCACGGCGCGGACGCGGATGCCGCTCCCCCACCGCGTCATAGTAGGAATTGAACAGATAACAATAATTGTCATCAAAGAGGGTGTAGTCGGACAAGTTCGGTTCGAGGACAAAAGTCTCAAAGAACCATGTTGTATGTGCCAGGTGCCACTTTGCGGGGCTTGCATCTTCCATGGACTGCACCGTCGCCTCCGCATCACTTAAGTGATCGGTAAGGGCGAGGGACTGTGATCGCACCAACGCGTAATCGCCAAGCGCAATCGACACGTCCCCCTTGAGCGGGGTCGATGAAGGAGATGTCATGTCAGGATTCTCTATTAAACTCGAGATTGTCGGGGTAGAAGGCGACATAATCTTTTAAGACAGTCGCCTGAGGGATGGGGTCTTCATAAGACCAGGCGACTGCCCTGCCATCGGAACCGGCAAACTCAAAATAGGCCGCATCCCCTTTGCGCGGACAATGAGTTGTTTGCGCCATCGGGCTCGCGCGATCCATTGCCACATCGCCACGCGGGAAATAGAGCATCGGCTTGTGACCCTTTTCGTGAACAATGATCACGTCGGTGCTCTCAGCGATAGGTGCGCCGTCAAGAAAAACGGCGATTCTCTGATCTGCAGCAACGAAGGCCAGCGGCTTTTGAAAACTGGTCTCCGTGCGAGACCCCGGAGGTAATATACCCGCGGCCCCGGCATCCGATTCAGTCTCTTGGTCTGCCATTCTTCTCTCCTCCCCACCATTCTCCCTTTCAGAGGGTCAGGCAAATATGGGACTTGGACGGCACCGAACGAGATCGCAATTTCGCACCCGGCTGGTTCAGAAACAGACCGTACCGCACTCAGATGGGAACGCCAGAGCCAATTGCCAGGCTCCTGACAAAAACTGGCAGTTATGTGCTGAGATAAAAACTTTGTGACAAATTGTCGAGAGACAGATGTGCGCAACAATCAATGAGGCGTTTGCGGCTCAATCCCTCTGCACCCGTGGTGACGCTGCAAGCCTAAGCACCGCAGCCAGGGAGACGCAGGCCCAGACACCTTCCAGAACAACAAAGGGCATATAGGCGATAAGCCACGAAGCATAGGTCGCAAGCGACGCGCCAACGAAGTTCGCACTCGGATAGACCAAGCTCTCTTTTTCGACCACGCCCAGAAGGTTGGCGGCAAAGGCGCCGAGCAAGAGTGCGACGCCAGCCGCACCAATTAGATCTGCCTCAATCATTACGACCCCGTCTTTGACAGTTCGCTGAGCCACCATTGGTTGAGCTGCCAGATCGACCGTTCCAGGGGTGAAAGACGCCCTTGCATTGTGACCGGCGCTTTAAGCCCCTCCCACACCATATCGTTCGCTTCAATATCCTCGTGATGAATGATTGAGAGCAGCGCACCTGCCCCTTCCGCAATCTCATCAATGTTGGATAGATCGCGCAATGCCTTTGGAACAAGGAAATGGATCCTCAGGAGAAGACGGTCAACGCTGCTCGGCATCACCTGATACCAGACCACCGACGTGCCTTGAAACGCGAGCAGAAAGTGCGGAAAGAGAACTGTCGCGAGGAGGTCATTCTTCTGCCACTCCTCTAGTCCCTCAATCAGAGGAAGACCATCCGGGTCTTCCGAGTGTGGCACAAGCGCTGGCATATGAAGAATGGAGTAAGGACCATCTGCATCAGGGATCTTGGAATTCTTGGCAGGATAGGCAGGTTCAAGCGTCTCTTTGTGGATGGCGATATGGTGATACGCCTCCATAAAATTCTCGACCAGAACCTTCTAGTTCCAGGGACTGTCGAACTCAAGCGTCTTGATGATGACCATGTCATCAAGCTTGTAGTTCGAAAACGTCTTTTGATAGGTCGTTACCTGCGGCGCAAAGGGTTCAGCATCATCATCACAATTGACCATGACAAAACCGTCCCAAATCTCGCTGCGCAGATTCGGCAGCTTGCAGTTCTTCTCCTCAAACCCTTCCGCGCCCTCCATCAACGGCGCCCGGACGAGCTGTCCATCCGTCGCATAGCTCCAGGCATGGTAAGGACAGGAAAAGAGTTTGCGATTACCGGTCCCTTCCGCAATGGGGGCCGCACGGTGGAGACAGACCCGTGACATGACACGAACGGCACCATCCGTTCCCCGCACCAGCATCAAGGGCTGATCGTATAGGGTGAAACAAATATAGTCGCCAGGGTTGGGCACCTGCTCCGCCCGTCCGACCGGCAACCAGCTTTTGCGCATAATACGTTCAACCTCCAGATCATAGAGGTCTGAGTCCGTGTAGGCCGTCGGCGGCAGGGTCCAGGCATCTTTTAGAGGCCCGGCAACACGAGAGAGTTCTTCCGCCGACAGGCCAGGTAGCGTGGGAGAATGTGTGTTCATAAGCTGTCTCCTTAGACCGCAGGTTTGAGCAGTCCGCTAGGCCCAGTTCTTCCACGACATAGCTGCTCCACTCTTCTTCTGTCATCGCGGCGCATCCGCCAATGAAATCTGAGGCACCCTAAATCTGTACAGCCTCGAGAGTCAATTAATTTTTATCAGATGAAAATAATTAGACATTGGCAGTTTTCTGCGATAAATTGAGGCATGATGGAAATCGGTGAAAAAGCACCCGCCCAAAAGACCAAACGGCCAGTGGGCCGCCCGAGAGCAGACGGCCGACCGCAACTCACAAAAGAAGCGGTGTTTTTGGTGGCCGCCAAACATATCGCCAAGGATGGTTATGCAGGCGCGAGCATTCGGAAGATCGCTGCGGAGTTGAAAGCCGCACCCGCCTCCGTGTTCAATCTCTTTCCAACAAAAGATGTCCTGCTGAACGAATTGCTGGGCTTCGCCGCTGCGCCGTCCATGGTCTTCTACCGTGACCTCGACAAGCTCGACCTCTCGCCCGATGTCGCGCTGTTTAAGTCCATCATGGAAGAAGTGATCGCGGTCGCCTCTGCAGACAGAGATTTTCCGGCCATCTTCTATCTGCCCGAACTGGCAAAGCCCGGCTTCGAACCAGCGCAGGAAACGCGGGCCACCATGGTCGCCCATTATCGCTCCCTCATAGAAGCCGGACAGCAAGCCGGTCTTTTTTCGGTTGATGTGCCCGCACTCTCAGCGGAACAGGTCTTTCAGCTGACCGAAACAAGCATCATCGCCCAACAGGTTGCAGCCGTGACACCGCCAGAAATAGCGGCCCGCGCCACCGCTCGTTTCTGTCTGCGCGGCTTATTGGCCGATCCAGCAAAACTCGACACTATTGAGCAGGCGGCCGATCAGGTGCCGCTCGCTTTTGTTCTTCCCGAAAAAGTCTGACCTATTACATGGCTATTGTTGGCCACGCCTCCAGCACCGGCTGCGACCAGAACATGAACCGGGACGGGTGGCACCAGACCCGAGACAGGGGCTTAAGCCCCGATATCGGAACTTAGACCAATCGATCTCTAAACCGATCGACAAAACCAACACCCACTGGTCCCGCGATATGAGAGGTGGGCTTGCTCACCGCTTGATGATGGAGGCAACTGCCAAACTCCGAGCAGAAATTTTCCCGCGAATAGCGTTCAAGGATGGCCGAGAGATCTGTCTTCGGCACATCTTCAAGACGCGACCCCAGAAGATCAAGTCCAGCACCGAAATGAACAAAGGCGAGCTCCGGCGCACATTTATGGACCACCCCAACAGATGAATGGAGTGCAATCGCGTCATGCACAATGTCCGCCTTGCTCTCCGTTAGGCCCTTATTGAGACAGAACATTCTAGCGACACCCGCACCCACCCATTCAAAGGATCCAGGAGCGTCCTGATGCGCCTCACTCAAACCCAGGTCATGGAGAATGCAACCGAGATAGAAGAGTTCTTTGTCCAGCTTCAGCCCATCGCGGGCCGCGAGCAGCGCTCCAAAACAATAGGTCCGCTCCGAATGCGCGACCAACATGGGCGAACACAGCTCTTGGGCATACCCGCGCGCCTGATTGGCAAGCGCACTATCCGGTGCCCACCAATCTTCAGGAACAACATCATGGAGACGTTTCAGGCCCAGACGCAGGGAAAGCTTGTGGCCCGCACCGCGCAGTTCTGAGCCAATAATGCGCCTAATGACCATGGGCGTCGACAATCGGCCGGGATCTCGAGCGAGGGTCATCGGTCCGCTCCTTCATATTTATTGTTTGAGCTTGAGAAATAGAGGGCGGTGTTGAGTGCATCGAAGGCAAGACAGATGCCCATGGTGAGCGTCACAAAGGCGAGCCAGGCACTGTAAAGATCCGCCACTCCCCGGTCTATCAGCACCTGAACGAGGTAGGGAAAGAGCGGCAGCCAGACCACATGCACAAGACTTGAGAGCCGGGCAAAGGGCGCCCGCTTATGTATCTGAGCAGCGACCAGGACCGACCCGACGCAGGTGACAAGAATGAGAACGGCTTCGAAACGATATATGAAAACCAATCCCCCAAGCACCATCGGCGCATTGAGCAAGGGTCCCCAGACCCGCATGAAGGGGGACACGCGTTGCAGGTCCTCAATCATGGTCTTGACGTCTCTTACCCACCCCATCGACATCTCCCCAGATAGAGGTTTGTTTTTGTACCGTTCCGCTTAATAATGTCTAGCCTAGAGCCAAGGTCAAGAAATATATGCGAAACGGTATAGAATTATGGAAAGTGCCCCCAGAAACACATCGCGAGGCCGCCCGCGCAAGTTCGACAAAGACGCGGTCCTCCAGTTGATTGTGAACGTGTTCTGGGAGAAGGGATATTCAGGAACGTCCCTTGATGACCTCGCCGCCGCCACGTCACTGAGCCGCCCAAGCCTCTACGCCGCCTATGGCAACAAGCTCTCCATGTACCTGGCGGCGTTGGAAATGTTTGGACAGCGCATGGCGACAGAGGCTGTGGGGGTCTTGGTGACCGGACCGGACCTTCCGACGGGCCTGGAAAACTTCTATGAGGCGGCCCTGGACATTTATCTCGGCAAAAATGAGGAAATGGCCAAAGGATGTCTCGTTTTTACAACTGCGGTGACAGAAGCCACGAATGAGCCCGCAATCAAAGCAATGGTCCAGGCGCAGCTCGCCGGCATGGATCAGGCCGTGAAAGCCCATATTGCCAAACGCGCACCGGATGCTGATCCTGCAGCCACCGCGGCGGCTGCAGAGCTGGCAGCCGGGACCCTGCTCAATCTGGCGACCCGCGCCCGCGCAGGCACGCCGCGCGAAAAGCTGACCGAGGTCGCCCACGCAACAGCGACGACAATAGGCACCCTCCTAAGGTGACAGGCTCACAAGCTCCCATCTGAACCAACAAAAGAAGGGCGTGGCGGGTTGATGTCGTGTGCTGGCGGCTCCCTGTCGTGGTTAAATCGGGCGACATCGGGCTCTCATGAAGCGTCAGCGGAAAGGTAACCCCCATGAGCATTCAGACATGAGCATTCAAAAAAGGCGCCTCGACAAAGGATGGACGCAGGAACAGCTCGCAGAGCATGCGGGCCTGAGCGTGCGCACCATTCAGCGCATTGAAAGTGGAAATCCAGCGACTTTGGAGTCGCTGAAATGCCTCGCTGCTGTTTTTGAAACAAGCGTGACACGCTTAACGCAGGAGCCAGAAACCATGAGCAATCTTACCCGTGACCCATCACAGAAAGAAGCGCAGGAACGTGACGCCATACAATATGTGCAAACCCTCAAAGGATTTCACATGCACTGGCTGTCTTACGTTTTGATAATGCCTGGTCTCTATGCGCTCAATGTCATGATGAACCCGGACCGCCTTTGGGTCGTCACCGTCGCCCTTGGCTGGGGGGTGGGTGTGCTGCTTCACGGTCTGACCGTCTTTGGCTTTTTCAAATTCTTTGGCGGCGACTGGGAGCAGCGCCAGTTCAAAAAGCGCATGGATGAACTGAACCGGCGCTAACCCCAGCGCGAAGCAACCCGCTCAGGAGGCAACCGCCTTGGCTTCTTTCGCTGCCTTCGCCGCATGCGCGGCAAACCACGCATCCTCTTCCCCCGGTTCCGGCATGATGTCGCCACCCTCCATCGCCCATTTTGCCGGAACGTCCACCGTCCCCATGGTGACAGTGACGGGATCAAGTTCCGCAATCCGCGCAACCGCGTCACTCATCCGCGAGATGATCTCCAGTTTCTGATCATCCGTTCGCCCACCTCGAATGGAGCCGAACAGATTGACCGAGCCATCTTCTTCATCGTCCGGATTGACAAAGAAGATATGGACGAAGGAGGACGGCGCACCCGTTACATCGCAATGGATGTGGGTGAGCTCTTTGGCGATCGCAGGTTTGCGTTCTTCGGCAATCAGGTTTTTGGGACTTGAACAAACATAAAGGGGCATTGGAATTCTCCCGAGATCAGAATTGGGTGTCAGGCACTCATGGCCGTTGCGACAACATCATCGACATGACAACCGGTCTCTGTTGTCCAGAGATCACAGATCGCATGCAGCACATCGACCCGGGTTTCCTGGACGGTATCTGCGGGCACATTCATCGAGATGATGGAGCTCCTGGACGGCTTGGAATCGGTGAAGCCCGACCCCTTCGCAATATGCGTCCAACCGACATCTGCGGATTCTGAAAAATAGGTCTGGGCGATTTTGTCGAGGCCCGCTTCCAGGTTGGTCTGCTGCGCTTGAGCAATCTGGCCTGCCTGGATCAAACAGCTGCATCTGATCATCGTGTCTCCTCTTAGCTAGGTCGGGTCAGCTAGGTTGGGCTTGGGCCCGTTACCGGTGACAAGATGGGCCTGCATATGGTATTCTAAAAATAAATAAACTTTAGATATGATACCAATTTTTGGAATATCACATGCTGGATGTCGCTGAAATCCGGGCGGTTGCGGCCATCATTGAAACGGGCAGCATCAAAAAAGCCGCTGACGTTCTGAACACGACCCAGCCCACGCTGAGCAAAATGGTCTTGCGCCTGGAAGACCGTCTAAGCACCACCCTGTTTCATCGCAGTCGACGGGGCATGACGCCGACCCCGGCAGGCACCTATGTCGCACGAAGCGCCAACGGCATCGTCACCGAACTCTCCAAAATCGAGCGGCAGATTTCGGCCATGGCCGAGCAGGGACCCGTCTCCATCCGATTGGGTGTCGGCCCCATTGTGGAGCACCTGTTCCTGCCCGAAGTGCTCGCACACCACCTCACGGAGTTTCCCCGAACCAGGATCGACGTTCGAACGGAGGCTGCCGACATCCTTCAACAGCTGGTGCTGTCAGGAGAGATCGATCTGGCGGCTGGGCCTTTTGATGAAGCAGAAGTCGACCCGCGTTTGGAGGCGTACCCGATTGCAGAAGAACCGATCCTCTATGTCGCCCGACCCGACCACCCGCTGTTTGAGGAAAACAAAGAGTGGAGCCTGGCAGAGGTGACAAGCCTCCCCCTCGCCACGCCGCACTCACCCACCAGCATCAACAAACAAATGACACCCACGTCCCAGCCGGCTGACAACCTGGCCGACACCGGTATCCGATGCGAAAACTACGGAACACTGATGACCCTGGCCCGCAATCTTGATCTCATCGTTCCAGGCCCCCTTTCCCTGTTCGACGACGCGCTCCAGGACGGATCGCTCAAGGCAATTCCCACCTCCTTCACATTGATGTGGAAATGCGCCTGCCTCATACGCCCGGAAACACTTTATGCCGACCCGCTTCGAAGATTGGTCGACCGCTTTGCTGATATCGCAAAACGCTAGGCTTCGTCGGCGGTGAGCTCGAGCACCAGCAACATCATCAGATATGCAGCCTGGAAAATGGAAACAATCAACATGGTGGCATACAGCGCCGCGGATTGATCATTCAGAACCGGCAGAAGAATGAGAACCAACGGAAGCTGAAGGCCGGACTCGACGCCAAATGGGCCGCGGTTGTAGCATTTGTCCTCTCCGGCAGAAAGGTTGCGACAACTGCGTCACCACACCAGGCAATACCACAACCGCCGAGCGGTGTTGGGAACAGCGCAAAATGCACCAGGGGCCCTGCATCAGCGGTGCGCATCTCCTGCTATCTCATGTAACCGCAAAGCAACGATGGATGGGTCCGCCATCACCAGTTCTGGATTTCGTTACGGTGATAATGTTGTTGAGCCAAGCATAGCGCGTGTCACTGGTTTCAAACAAAGGCGCCGCGCGAAAATAGTAACGCCACGCGCCGCCTGGATCATCCGCCTTCTCGACATCAAACGCATATTCTGCGTCTTCTGGCTCCGACCAAAACCGACCTTGCCATTGAAGATAGAGCAATGCGTTGTCATGGGTTTCCAAGCAAAAGCGCACGTCCAACAGTCCCGACCCGTCGGGGCGGATCCGGATCCAGTCCGCACCTGAGTCTGGCACCACGCGACCGCGTAGATGAGGTCCCTCGAACGTGCCGCCCTTGACCAGAAAGATCACGCGATTGCCATCAGACATTGACCCCACATCCATAGCAGGCAGGTGAAGCTTCACGCGCGCTTCAAACAGGAACTCAAGACCGGGCGGGCTATCTGCATCCCAATCCGCTTCATTGGATTTCAGAATCTCGTGCATATCGATCTCCTCTAAACGATATTTTCTGTAGGAAAGGTGCTCGCAGTGGTTGCCTGGTACAGCTCTATCAGCTCACTGCTCGGACCTAAGATGAAAGCCATCCGCATGGGCTCGGGCCGCTTTCCAGTCATGCAGACATCGAGCGGCGAACCATCCCAATGCTCCCCCTGCATGGTGAAGCCGAAGGGCGTCCCGCCAGCGTCGAGTGCCCGATCATAGGCGGCATCAACATCCACCACCGCAAGCGCAAGGTGGTTCAGCGGAAATCCGGGCGGAGACATCATTGCATCACCGGAGGGGTGAAGCTCGACATACCGCCCTTCACCCGCTTGCAAGAAGACGCTCGCAAGTTCGAACGGAAACGCACCTGTGGGCCGGACTCCGACAATGTCATCAAACTCCTCGCGCAAAGCTAGCCCGAGTCCTGAAATGTAGAAGTTTACAGATGCCTCCATATCCGGAACGAACAGACACACGTGGTGTAAAATGGGTTGGTCTGAGCCGCAGAATACGCGGTCGTTAACATCAAGATAGTTTTGAGTTCCAACGGCTTTGCTCGATGCGGTGAAACCCTCTTTTACCTGCCTACTCATGTTCTGGGTCACCCTTCTGTGTAGCAATGGTCCCTTACACATACGTTCCGGCGTCTAAGCAACTCCTTGGACAATCGGCTCGCACGCAATTATATGCATCGCGCATATATTTCTGTCAATCCTGCAATTGCGGAATTTATGCGACGCGCATACATTGCCGACATGGACCGCACGACAAACCTGCTTGGCGCGCTTGCCCTCGCAATCAGCGACCGGATCAAATCCGGCGTCAAAGACACATTTGATCGCTCCGGGGAATCGGCAGCGGCTATCGTCGTGCTTGGATATGCACCCGGGCTGTCTGTCGAAATTCTTCGCCAGGTTCTCGATCTTTCACATCCAGGCACTGTGCGCTTGATCGACCGCCTGGAAGAGGACAGCCTCGTCGAGCGACGCAAGGCTGCAGATGGCCGAGCTGTTGCGCTGCATCTGACGCGCAAGGGCAGCAAGCTACGGCAGCGTCTGATGGACCAGCGCCTTGATCTGCTAGAAGCAGGCCTCAGAGGGCTCACTTCTAACGAGCGTGCGGCGCTCGGGAATCTGCTGGCAAAGGTACTGACCAACCTGCCGGAAACCGAAATGGCTAAACACCGCATTTGCCGTCTGTGCGCCGTCCGGACGTGTAAAGATTGCCCTATTCCGGGCCACGCAATCTGATTGGCTATCCAAAAAGAACCTTGATTTGACACGAATAGTGCCAATTTATAGCGTTGAACGCTCAGCGCGTTGAAGGAAGGCTCTTGGAAGGGTGAACCCATGAAAAAATCCATCTTGATATCCTTGAGCGTTCTCGCCGTCGCCGCTGTCGGCGTCATGATTGCCATCACGCGCGGCGGCGAGTTGGTGACCCCTCAAGGCGAGGGGACCGTCTCCCTGGACGCGGGCACGTTCGAAGCCTTTCCGCTTCCGGACTATGCCGCCAAGCACGTCACCGACGATTATAAAAGCTACTTCATCGAGGTGGAGCCCGGCATCAAGGTTCACATGCTCGAGGTCGGGTCCGGCTACCCGGTGTTTCTCATGCATGGCAATCCGACATCGGGCTTTCTCTATCGAAAGGTGGCAGCCAAGCTCCCGACCGACCGGCTGCGGCTGATCATGCCGACCCTGGTGGGTCTGGGTTTCTCGAGCAAAGTACCCGTCAGCGAACACACGCTGGAGAACCACATGCGGTGGATCAATGCGGCTCTTGCTCAATTGCAGCTGAGCGAACTTGTTTACATGGGTCAGGATTGGGGCGGCGCGGTTGGACTGGGGGCACTGTCCTTGTCTCCCGGCCTGCTCAAAGGCGCAGTGCTGGCGAACACCGGCTTCAATGCACCGACAGAGGCTGGCAGTGTTTCGACAGCGCATGATATCGCCAAGACACCGATACTCGGCGAGCTGATGTTTGAGCGGGTGGTTTCCATCTTTGACCGCCTACCCGACACGCAAGGGGACCCCGCCTCGATGCCGGCCGACGTAACGGAGCTCTATGGTCGGCCCGTTATCGAGAGCGGAAACGCCAAAGCACCTTTGGCCATGATGCGCATGGTTCCCTACAGCCCCGACCAGCCAAGCTCAACGCAACTGAGAGAAATTGAACGCTATGTGCAGAACCTGGACATTCCTGTCGAAATCGTCTGGGGCATGAACGACCCCATATTGGGCAAAGCACTAGCAAGGATGAAACAAAATTTCCCCGATGCCCCTGTCACGGAGACCCAAGGTGGACATTTCCTGCAGGAAGAAGTGCCCGTGGAAATCGCCGCCGCTCTGCTTCGCGTGATCGATCAGATTCAGCCGCCGACCACAGAATAGGCCGATTGGCCGAAGGCCTCTGCAACCACGTGGTCTCGATCAGTGGAAAATTGGAGCGGGCGATGAGATTCGAACTCACGACCCCAACCTTGGCAACTGCCAATTGGTATTTTCGCTATCGTCTCCGTTTTCAGTAAAATCTACTATATTCCACGCAACATCAATTGCTTGTTTATCACACCGAGTCGCCATTGGTACGCTGCGATTTCCGGCGGTTTCCCTCCTACTGCTTCCCCCCTGCTTCCCCGGTCATGCTGCACCTGCGTGGGGAAGCAAATATCAAGCGCGTGGGCCACCGGAGCGCAGGAGCAACTTCGAAAGGAATGACAACTCAAATCACGGACAAATCGCATGACCAGATTAACTAAACGCACCGTCGAGGCGCTTAAATCCAACCCAGAGCGTGACGCCTTCCTTTGGGACAACGAACTGCGCGGTTTTGGCGTTCGCGCAAAACCAAGCGGCACCAAAACCTTTATCATCCAGTATCGGAACCAAGAGGCGAGGACCCGTCGCTGCGTCATAGGCCAATATGGAGTCCTGACTGTCGAGCAAGCCCGCAACCTCGCCCAAAAGAAACTCGCCGCCGTGATCGACGGGGCCGACCCGTCTGCCGAACGACACTCGGTCCGCACGGGGCTGACAATCGCAGCAGTTTGCGATTGGTATCTTGCCGAGGCCGAAGCCGGTCGGCTGATCGGACGCAACCGCCGCCCTATTAAAGCGTCATCAATCGCAGGTGATCGAAGCCGCATTGAACTCCACATTAAGCCGCTGATAGGGAATCGCGTGGTCAGCCAATTGAAATTGGCAGATATTGAACGCTTGCAAGGTGATATTGCGGCTGGTCGGACTGCCCAAGCGAGGCGCAGATCCCGAGGTGGGCAAACGGCTGGCGGCGCAGGCGTTGCTGCCCGCGCCATCAGCACGCTTCGCGCTTTACTCAATCACGCCCGCCGCCTCGGCATTATTGAGGCTAGTCCGGCAAAAGGCGTGCGCATCATGGCCTCGCAGAAGGCGAAGCGATATCTGAGCGCTGGCGAAATCCGTCACCTTGGCAAGGTGATGACGCAGATGGAAAGCGAGGGCGAGCACCCGACCGGCCTTGCTGCAATCCGCGTCATGCTTCTCACCGGTTTTCGCCGCATGGAAGTGCTGGCAATGCGCAAGGAATGGGTACAGCTCGACGACAATCTCGTCCGTTTTCCGGATACAAAGTCCGGTCCGCAAATCCGCGTGGCGGGAGACTCAGCAATGCATGTGCTGGAGGCTCAGGCATTGTCCAGCCATTCGCCCTTCATCTTCCCGGCGGATTGGGGCGATGGGCATTTCATAGGCGTCGTTCGGGTGCTGGGCCGGGTCTGCGCGCGCGCGGGTCTGGACAGCGCGACACCGCACACCCTGCGCCACAGCTTTGCAAGCATGGCAGCGGCACAAGGATTCAGTGAACTGACCATCTCGGGCCTGCTCGGTCATGCCCCGCGCGGCGTAACCCAGCGCTATGTGCACCTGGATACCGCGCTCGTCATCGCGGCGGATCAAGTGGCGGGAGAGATTGCTCGACTATTGGACGGTGGCGAGTTGCGGAGCGTGCGGGAGATCAAGCAAGCGCGCACACTGGCAGCGTTGCGTGCTGTGGCATGATGCCTACTTGTCTAGGTCTGCCCTGAAGCCAGATTGAGAGACTGCGGTAGCTCGTGCTTGTCGCCGCTCCAAATCAAGGCCTGTCTCCAGAAATGGGGATGGGCCTTGTGGATAAGCCTGTGGTCTGTTCGGACTATCAGGAACCGGGGGACACGGACTATCAGGAACTCACAGCTCGGACTATTAGGAACCAAAACAGGCCTCAAACCCGCAGAAATGCTGGGCTCCAGCGCCTCTTAACTATGCTAACGACAATCCTTGTCGGATTGTTGCTAACGCGCAGCATATCAGCGCGCGGCTCCTTAGCGCTTTGGGGTGCGCCGTCGCCGCGCGCCTGTGCACTCGGCAGGTGCAAGCTTCGCGGCTGCTTGCTAGAGATTAGACGATGAAGACCGACCTTGATCATTTGCCCCCGCAAAAGCAGCGCGAACTTGAGCGCGTGGTGCAGCTTATCTTCGAGGAGTTTGATGACGCCTTTGCCCTCGCCAAGCATGAGTGGAAGAAGGCGGGGCGCATCCTCAAGGTGATCCTTTACGGTAGCTATGCGCGCGGCACGTGGGTCGATGAGCCCCACACCGCGAAGGGCTACCGCTCCGACTTCGATCTGCTGATCATCGTCAACGACAAGCGGCTCACCGACAGAGTCAAATACTGGGCGAAGCTAGATGACCGGTTGATGCGCGAATATGGCGTTACCGGTACGCTCAAGACTCCAGTCAACTTCATCGTCCATACCCTGCAGGAGGTGAACGACGGGCTCGCCCACGGGCGGTATTTCTTCATGGACGTGAAGGAGGACGGTGTTGCGCTTTACCAGTTCGATGAGACTGAGCTTCATACGCCTAAGCCCAAGACACCGGTGCAGGCGCTCGCCATGGCGCAGGAGTATTTTGACGAGTGGCTGCCGACAGCGATGGGATTTAAGCGCAATGCTGGTTACGCAGTACGAGACGGAGACCTCAAACTCGCGGCATTCTTGATGCACCAGACAGCAGAGCGACTTTACCACTGCGTGCTTCTGGTCTGCACTTTTTATACGCCGCATAATCACAACTTGGCCTTTTTGCGCACGCAGGCCGAGCGGATCGACCCGCGTCTCACCTATGTCTGGCCCCGCGAAACCAAGCGCGATCGCACCCGGTTCGAAAAGCTCAAGGACGCCTATGTCAAAGCGCGCTATTCGAAGCACTATCGCGTCACCAAGGAAGAGCTTGAATGGCTCGGCGCGCAGGTTGAAGAGCTTGGCCGCGTCGTGCACGAAGTGTGCTCGGAACGCATCTCGAAGCTAAAGGCCGAAGCGAAGGCCAAGCCTGACCAGATTCGGTGATCGAGCGAGGACTTGTTGTCTCCGCTTTCGCCTTTTCTAAGCCGAAAGCAGCCTGTCGGTTTGCGACCCATTTACCGCCGTTCACATGAGGTCCTGATGGGTGCATAACCGGGTGATGGTTTAACTTTGGATGCTGAGCGCCTATGTCCTTTATCGATCAGTTTCAACTCACGGTGCCTTTGATCCAGGCACCGATGGCAGGCATCTCGACGCCCTTGTTAGCAGCTTCAGTTTCCGAAGCAGGAGGACTTGGATCAATTGGAGTGGGCGCGACTGATGCGGCCGGTGCACGGGCGATGATTCAGGAGCTACGCAGCCACACGGCCCGGGCCTTCAATGTAAACCTGTTTGTCCACTGCAGGGCCAAGGCGGATCCCGGTCGCGAGGCGGCGTGGCTCGCATCGCTTGCGCCGGTGTTTGCCGAGTTCGACGCCAAACCACCGACGACGCTGCGCACGATCTACAAGAGCTTCGCCGACGATCCTGACATGCTGGCGATGCTGTTGGAAGTGGCGCCGCCCGTCGTCAGCTTCCACTTCGGCTTGCCCTCGGCTGATGCCATTTCGGCACTGCACGCACGTGGTGTCTTTTTGATGGCAACCGCCACCAGCCTTGAGGAGGCACGGGCGATAAAAGCGGCAGGCATCGACGCGATCGTCGCGCAAGGCATCGAAGCTGGCGGCCATCGCGGAATATTCGATCCGACCTCGCCCGACGATGCACTTGGAACCTTTGTGCTCACCCGGTTACTAGTCCGGGAAACAGGACTTCCAATCATCGCTGCCGGAGGGATAATGGATGGCGCCGGCATCGCTGCTGCGCTCAATCTCGGTGCAGTCGCGGCGCAACTCGGCACGGCATTCATAGCGTGCCCGGAGTCCGCAGCAGACGAAGGTTACCGCACGGCCCTGAGAGGTCCGGGCGCGTATCACACGACGCTGACGTCACTCATCTCCGGCCGCCCAGCGCGTGCGCTTGCGAACCGCTTCACGGCGCTGTCAGATCAGCTTGGTGGACGGCTGCCGCCTGATTATCCGATTGCCTATGATGCCGGGAAAATCCTTCACACAAGAGCTAGGGCGAAGGGCGACGACGGCTTTGGTGCACAATGGGCCGGCCAGGGCGCACCGCTAATCCGCGAAATGCCGGCCGCACAACTGGTTCAGATACTACGAAAAGAACTCCAAACCAGTCTGGCCTGATGGACGGCTATCCACCCCATTCTTGCCGGCATGGCCGAGCGGGGACATTGCCAAGAGCAGCCTTTGCTCTAGCGACGACATCACGGTTATCTATGTAAACGTGAGGATAGCTTTTCGATGGTCGAATACATCTACCTGAAGCCCGGCGAGCAAATGCCGGAAATGGCTGACGAGGATGCGTGGCTTGTCGTCGAAGCTAGCGATGATGATCGATTTTTCGGCAGCGGCTACGGCTTCAAAGCGTCAGGTGAGGGTGTGTTTTACGCCTCGCTGCCGAAGAGCGATCTGAGCTTAGAGTCGGCGCTCGACGCTGCAAAACAGTGGGCCGCAAAGTATCAGGTTCCCCGCATATGGGTGCAAGCAACGCCCGATTAGCATAGTCCGCTGACCGCCCCATCCACGACATTAAAGCGTCAAGACTATTGCCCCTAAAGCCGCCCACGATCGTGGCTGCAACCAATCGTCGAGCATCCCGTGTGCGCTCGCAATCCGAATATCTGGCCGTTGGTGTGCGATGATCGCGTTGTTTTGCTGCCATGGCGTGGGATCATTTGGCGACGCTCTTAGGTACTGCCGCTGCAGAAAATTTGCGGTTTGGTTGCAGATCAGAGGCACACTCGCACCGCTATCACTGCAGGTCGCTGGCCGCGCCGGATGCAGTCGCGATGCAATCCGCTTGCAGGCGTGAGAAGCTCGGGGTATTTTTCCGCAAGCGTCTGATTTGAAAGGAAGAATCTAGGGCGAGATAAAAGCACCGCCGTCGGTCGGGGTGCAGGTGGTTGGTTTTGCTGAGCAATATGCGACGGCACTTAAGTAAGCCGACCGGCGCTCTCCTAACAAAGACGTGTGTTTTCAACTCAGTCAGCGACGGCGCATTGCGTACTCAGATGTCTTTCGAGCCTGATATGCGTCAGCATGCGTACCCATGTCCGTCCAAACAGATATCGGCGCATGCGATAGGATTTTCATTGATCATGTCCTTGGACGGCAGCGCATCAAAGGCGGCCCCAGCGTAGAAACGTCATGTGGCGTGGCAACCCATGATCGAGCGATACTCGGTGTCGATGGCGGGCCGGTCTGCTCCCCTCCATGATCCCCCAGGTCGGTCCGTCATCACCCAAATGAATGAAAGGACCGACCGGCATGCCATCCGCAGGCACGACAGAGCATCTTCGCGAGCAACGACAGCGCCAGACAATAGAACCGATCGTGATGCGTGTCCCCGAGGCCTGCCGCTATCTCGGGATCGGGCGCAGCACGCTCTATGTGCTCATCGGTAAACGTGAGATCGAGATCATCAAGCTGGGCAGTTCGACGCTGGTGCTGACTGCCAGTCTCCGATCGCTGGTTGAGAGACGGCGGAAGAATTCAGATGAGCCGACTGCAGAAGCTGTGCAATGACCATGCATCACGATCTCATGAAAGCCATCGTGCTCGCTGCAATCGTCAAGATGCCAAGCCACTCGAAGCGTCAGCTGGTATCGACGGTTCGGGAGCGACGCGAGAAAGCCGAAGATGCATTGGCAGCCAGCGTGGTCGTGGAACTTTCGCGGCGCTTCTAGTGCACAGGAGCAATGTCCGCTTCGCGCCCCAATGTAAGACGTAGCCATTCCAGATTTTAGGACCCAAAAGCGGACGTTCTTCTCGGCCATTCCGGCCAAGGAGAATAACTATGACTTACTCACACTTTGACCCTGCTTCTCAGAGCCGGGTGCCTTGGAACTTCGGCGCTAAGATTGGTCCAAAGCGGCCATTCAATCAGAAGCAGATCTGGGCGATCCGATTCTTCCTTGATCGCGAGGAGCGAATTCGAGACCGGGCGCTATTTGACTTGGCTATCGACAGTAAGCTGCGAGGCTGTGATCTCGTTGAGCTCAAGATTGGCGATTTGGTCAGTGGTCCAGAGATCAGGACGCGAGCCACGATTACTCAGCGCAAGACAGGTCGGCCCGTTCAATTCGAGATCGCAAAAGATGCGAGAGATAGCCTGTTTGCCTGGCTAGAAATTAGAGGTGGAGCGGTCGAGGACTTTGTCTTCCCGAGCCGGGTTGATGCTTCGCGCCACCTAAGCACACGCCAATATGCCCGACTCGTTGACGAATGGGTCGAAGCGATCGGACTGCTGCCAGCGGAGTATGGGACTCACTCACTGCGTCGAACCAAAGCTTCGATCATCTACAAGGCTACGGGAAACATAAGGGCGATCCAGATTTTGCTCGGTCACTCGAAGATCGAGAACACCGTCCGCTACCTCGGCGTAGACATCGAGGACGCTCTCACACTGGCAGAAAAGACGGAAATCTGACGTTCAAGCGGTCGCTTGGTCCCCTCAAGCGACCGCTATTAGTGACGGCAACTCTACCAGCGAGCGGCAAACAGTGGGGTGGAAAGCTGCCGCAAATGCAATTCGCTAAGAAGTCAATACTGGGCCCGTTTCAGCCAGTCTGCTTTTGGAGCTTTTACTCGAAGCCGAATTACCGTCAGCATTGCGTTCCGGAAATGCGAGGCGAGCATCATTCTTGACCGTCAGTACAGTACTAGGAACCAAACCGAGATCGTTGCGTCAACGCACGGAACGCTGACAACGCTCAGTTTTCAGGGCCCCGAGGTTTGTAGCGGGGAAGCGCCCATCCGAACGAAAGCGCTCCAGCCCTCAACCCAAACCCGCATGCCAGCGCAATTACGATTGCAATTTCACGCTGTAGGCCCAGCGGATGCAGGACGATATAGGTCGAGGCTGCGAGAACCACTGCAGTCACGTAAATCTCGTGAGAAAAGATTATGGAATCTTCTTTTCCGAGAACGTCGCGAATGATCCCCCCAAAGCATGCTGTTATGACGCCCATAGTGATCGAGACCAATGGGGCCTCTCCTAGCGCATTGGCCTTTTCGGCCCCGGCGGTTGCGAAGAGCGCGAGCCCCAATGCATCGAACCACAGTATCCATTGATGGCGGGAGGCGGCGAGATGAGCTGTGAAGAAAACCGCCACCGAGACTATCATACAGACGCCAAGATATTCTGGACGATCCATCCAGAATATCGGTTGGCTGTCCAGTAAGAGATCACGGATGGTTCCACCGCCGATCCCGGTTACCGTGCCAAGCAGGATGAAGCCGATGACGTCCATCTGATTGCGTGAAGCGACTAGGTCACCGACTCATAAACCCGCAGCCAGATGCGTATTGCGGCGAGTTTGATGAGGGCGAGGAAGTTGGCGTCGTGTTTCTCGTATCTGGTCGCGAT
>NZQM01000137.1 GCA_002695905.1 Parvibaculum sp. | reverse complement strand
TCTGTCACACCAGCGGCCTTCAACACTTCTTCTGTGTGTTCACCGAGACCCGGCGCTGGTGCCTTCATCCCATCTTCTACATCAGAGAATCTGATGGGTCCCGCCGGTGACTTAAAGGCTGGTTTGCCGTCGGGACCGGCAATGTCAACAAAGCCACCGGCGGCGTGGGCCTGCTCATCTTCAATGACATCTTTTGGATGCTGCATGGGTGACCAAATCTGGTCTTCTGCATCCAGACGCTCACGCCAGTGTTCCAGATCGTGCTCACGGAAGGTTGCATCCATAATGTCGACGAGGGCTGCTGCGTGAATGCGGCGGGCTTTCGGAGTCGCAAAGCGTTCATCGTCGATCAGGTCTGGATGTCCCAAAGCACGGCAGACACCGGCCCAATCTTTCTGGCCCTGGCGGGGGACGAGTGCGATCCAATAATCGTCCTTTGTGAGGAAGAAGTTTGATGTTGGGCTAATGGCTTCATGTCTTGATTTGGACGAGGCCAGCTTGCCGAACATAAGCTGGATCGACATGTCTGATCCACCTGTATAGATGCCCGTGCGAAGCAGGGACGATTCCACAAGCTTACCTTTGCCGGTTTTGCCGCGTTCGATGATGGCGGCCAGGATACCTGCGACCGTCGCCATTGCTGTGGTGTGGTCGCCATTTGCCATACGGAGCGGTGCGGGTTCCTGTCCCTTCGGCGTCGCCATGCGCCCGATGCCGGACCGGGCATAAAAAGCAGCAACGTCAAACCCCGGCTTGTCGCGGTCAGGACCTGTCAGGCCGTAGCCGGTGACGCTGGCATAGATGAGTTTTGGGTTGATGGCTTTGATGCTTTCATAATCGAGACCGGAGCGCTCCAGCCCTCCAGGGCGGACATTGGTCAGGAACACGTCTGCATCAGCCACCAGCTTCTTTAGCGCTGCAACGCCTTCAGGTTTGCTGGTGTCGAGCGCGACCCCTTTTTTGCCGCGATTGTCGATGGTGAAGACCGGGTTCCCTTGCAGGCCTTCAGACCCGATGTTTGAGAGAAACTGACGCATTGGGCAGCCGTAAAGGGGTTCCACCTTGATCACATCGGCGCCCCAGTCGGCCATAATGCCTCCCGCGCCGGGTGCAGCGATATAAGTTGCCATTTCAATCACGCGAATGCCGTCGAGCATGAGAACCCCCGAATACCGGCCAACATGGGACCGATGTGTTGTTTCTTGGTGCGGCGGATCATCCACACTTCCGCCATGGTGTCAAAATGGCCGGTTTTCGACGGTTTTGCTTCTCGTGTTACGCTGGGGCATGGCTGATTTGACCGACCAGGACCTCGCTGAGTTTGCGGCGCGCTTGCGTTCCATGAGGGCTGAACTGGAGGAGGTTCAGGCGTCCTCCAAGGATGCGAGCGCGGTGGTTGAGCTCGATCAACAAAGTGTGGGGCGCTTGAGCCGCATGGATGCGCTACAAGCACAGGCGATGGCCCAAGAGACTGATCGGCGCCGGGCACTTGATCTGCGCAAAATTGACGCGGCGCTCACTCGTATCGACGAAGGCGAATTTGGGTATTGTGCAGCTTGCGGTGACGCTATTGAGCGTGGCCGATTGGATTTGGATCCTGCTGCGGCGACTTGTGTCGCGCACGCGAAATAGAGAGAAGAGGGTTCTGGAGCGAGAGTGACACACCAAAGTGCGGCGAAGAGTGGGTATGCGGATAGGGGCTGGGTCGTTCACTGAGCAATTGGTCCAGACGTTCCGGACGCTGCCCTCTGATTGACCAGTCACCATCGCTGGCGCATAGGTAAATTTTTACGTTTTCTTCGGGGACCAAAAGGTGCCTTGTAGGCTTGCGAAAGGGTGTGCGCCGCTCTGAAAAGCGCGAAAACAGCGTTTTTTGTGGTTTCCATTTTCTTGCGCCTGGGCGGGGTTTATACACACTGCCTGAAGTCTTCGTTAACCGGTGCTCGTTACACTTGCTTGAATGACCCAAACCTCCTGCGTTTGCAGGGGAGGGAATAGGAGCGAGACACCCATGACCGATACCCCAGTTTTGAGTGCTTTCGATGTCGCCGCACTGGCCCGCGATCCGTCGCCTGAGGCCAGAGTAGAAGTTGGCACAAAAGTCGCCGAGCGTTTTGACAACGCATTGATTACGCACCGTGAGCGAGAATTGGCCCACGAAATTCTGGCGCTTCTTGTCCAAGACACAGCTCAGATGGTGCGGGAAAGCCTAGCGAAATCTTTGTGCTCCATGCCGGGCGCCCCAAAAGACATTCTTGAATCACTGGCTGCCGATATTGATGAGGTCGCACGTCCGGTACTTGAAGCATCACCCGTTTTCGGTGATGAAGCGCTGATTTCCATTGTGAATAGTGGGTCGCGGGCGAAGCAGATGTCGATTGCAAGTCGCGCGACGGTTTCGCCAGAAGTATCGGACGCCTTGGTTTCCACGGACAATCGGGATGTTGTTCTCTGCCTGACGGGTAATGAGGGCGCTAGTTTCTGGGAAGGCACGCTTGTTGCTGTCGCTGACCGGTTTGGTGACGATGAAGCCATCGCCAAAAAACTTGTGAGGCGTGCTGACCTGCCTGTGACCGTTGTGGAGCACTTGGTCACCGCGGTGTCTGACGAACTTCGTGGATATTTGATCAAGCGTCACGACATTAGCGCGGAAGTTGCCGCTCAGGTCATTAAGGACAGCCGCGAGCGGACAACGGTCGATCTGGTTGATGGCATTGAGAGTAAGGACATTCCCAAGCTTGTGGAACAGCTTTCCACCACTGGACGTATGACTTCCTCTCTGCTGCTCCGCGCGATGTGTTTGGGCGAAATGCGTTTTGCCGAGGCGATCTTTGTTCAACTGACAGGATTGCCGGAACCCAAAGTCTGGTCTCTTATGCATGATAAGGGCCCTCTCGGTCTGAAAGCGCTTTATGCGCGGGCACGGCTGCCCCAGGTTCTCTTTCCCGCATTTCGGTCTGCTGTCGATATCTACCAGGAGATGGATTACACGGGTGCGGAGAGTGACAGGTACAATTTTCGCCTGCGCATGCTGGAGCGCCTGTTGACGAGCTATGACGGTTTGGAGGGAGACGATCTGGACTTCCTGCTGAGCCGCATGTCCCGCATTTCTGACAAACTGCATGTTGAAACACGGAGCGACGAAGTGAGTTTCGTTTAGCGCCTGGGTGCTGGCAATAGCTCACAAATGAGATAGTCTGCGCGCTCGACTTTCTTCGAGACGCGAGGCTTATGTAATGTCCCATTCCCGAACCGATGCCTTCATCTGTGACGCTGTCCGCACGCCTATTGGCCGCTATGGTGGCAGCTTAGCGACTGTCCGTCCCGATGATCTGGGGGCTGTTCCTTTGATGGCTCTTATGGAGCGGAACAGTGGCGTTAACTGGGAACGGGTGGACGATGTCATCTTTGGCTGTGCCAACCAAGCGGGCGAAGACAATCGGAATGTTGCACGCATGTCGTCGCTGCTTGCGGGCCTTCCGGTAAATGTTTCTGGCACAACGATCAATCGCCTATGCGGTTCTGGCATGGACGCTGTCGGCACTGCATCGCGGGCCATCAGAGCTGGTGAGACGGACCTCATGATTGCTGGTGGTGTGGAGAGCATGTCGCGGGCGCCTTTCGTTGTGGCAAAGGGCGGGACCGCCTTTGCTCGCGATGTGACCATGTATGACACGACAATTGGATGGCGGTTTGTAAACCCGCTGATGAACAGCCAGTACGGTACAGACTCAATGCCGGAGACCGGCGAAAACGTTGCTGAAGACTTCCAGATATCCCGCGAAGACCAGGACCGCTTTGCGCTCTCAAGCCAAAAGAAAGCGGGGGCCGCGATGGCGCGGGGCCGGTTTGAGAAGGAAACCGTTCCGGTCACCATTTCCACTCGCAAGGGCGAAACTGTTGTTGCTGTGGACGAACATCCTCGCCCAGAGACAACCGCAGAGGGACTTGCCAAACTCAGAGCGCCGTTCCGTGACGGCGGGTCTGTGACAGCCGGCAATGCGTCAGGGGTAAATGATGGTGCCTGTGCGTTGCTCTTGGCATCGCATGACGGTGTTGAGCAGCATGACCTTAAGCCCCTTGCCCGTGTCGTCGGGATGGCGACGGCGGGTGTTCCACCTCGTGTGATGGGGATCGGCCCGGCACCGGCTGTACGCAAGGTCCTTGATCAGACGGGCCTTTCCCTGGAGGACATGGACGTGATCGAACTGAACGAAGCTTTTGCTTCGCAGTCACTCGCTGTCATGCGTGATTTAGGCCTTGCTGATGATGCGTCACACGTGAACCCGAATGGGGGTGCGATTGCCCTTGGTCACCCGCTGGGCATGAGCGGTGCGCGGCTGGTAACGACGGCTGTTCATGAGTTGCAGGAGACTGGTGGTCGCTATGCTCTCTGCACAATGTGCATCGGCGTTGGGCAGGGCATTGCGACGATCATCGAGCGCGTTTAAGTCGGGTCTTCAAACAGACTAGTGGAGGGCGACCTGCAGCGCTTCGGTGTCGTTTTCTGTGGACTTCGTATCTTGGTCTAGATGAGTGATTTCGTCTTCCTCAGGCAGGCGCAATAGCTCGGGATCGGCGAGGTCTGCGCGTGCACGGGCGATGGTGTCTGCGCGAGGGGGACGTTCACCTGTCAAGACAGGCATCAGCCAATCTGATGACCAGTTTTCCAGTCCCTCCTGAGTATCGGGATGGCGGAAGAAGGTGCCTTGAGCAGCACTGAAACCCATATCTGCCAGCGGCTTGATGGTTTCGATATCTTCCACTCGGGTGGCTGTTACGGACAGACCATTAGCAGCGGCTGCCTCCAACCTTTCGGCAATGAGACCTTTGCGGGACGGGCTGATGCTTCGGGCAAACTTGATCAAGGACGTGCCACCCATTTTCAGTTCAGAAAAATACTCAGCACTGATCTGCTCGTGGGAAAGCAGATCCATTCCGGCGGTGTCTAGCGCAATTGCAATGCCGCGTTTCTTGAGTTCGGACAGCGCGTTTAGCCGTTTATCAGGTGCCTCGGTGAGGGCTGCTTCTGGAACATCCACAGAGATCGCATCTGACGGGATCGCATAGGCCGTGAAAAGATCACACATGTGTTTGGCCAAATGCGGGTTATCGATGTCTTCAGCGCTTAGGTTCACAGATACTGTCCAGTGCCTGTTTTGCGTGCGCCAGACTGATACAACGCGTGCGGCTTCATGGAGCATAAGGTCTGTTAGGTCCTGAAGGCGTCCTTCTGCGCCGACGAAACTCAGAAACTCGCTGGGCAATAAAGTTCCAAATTCTGGGTGATGCCAGCGAATGAAACTCTCAACGCCCAAAGTTCGCCCATCGATCAAAGATAGCTTTGGTTGAAACACTGCTGAGAAATGTCCTTGGCTGAATGCCTGATCGAGATCGTCAGTAGATAGGGGAGATGAACTGCTATACATAATCCAAAGGCACCAAGATAGAATCTGGGGTCGAAATCTGTCTGAATTGCGTACCAGTCTAAGTGTCGCGCGTTAGGATGACGTCGCGTTCGACGTGCAAATTTGAGTAAATTTGTTTCTATGGCTGTCAAGGCGCTAGGGTCATCAAAATTAATATTGGGGGATGATTTGAGCGAGAAAATTGCAAAACCGTTGATTCCGGCAGCAACGATCATGTTATTGCGAGACGGAGAACCGGGTCTGGAAGTCTTTATGGTCGTTCGTCATCATCAGATCGACTTTGCCTCCGGCGCCCTTGTCTTTCCCGGCGGCAAGCTTGATGAAGGCGATAAGGCACCTGCCATTCGCGCACGCTGTGATGGTGCTGATGGCGTCTCCGACGATGAGCTTGCCATCCAGGTAGCAGCTATTCGGGAAGCGTTTGAGGAATGTGGTGTGCTGCTCGCGCGGCCCAAAGGATCAACATCGTTTGTGGACGGGAAGCGTCTCGAAAGCATGGAGCCCTGGCGAAACAAGCTACATAAAGGTGAGGTGCCGATGGCCGATTTCCTAGAACAGGAAGACCTTCACCTTGCCTGTGATGCGCTGGTGCCCTTTGCCCATTGGATTACGCCCAAGATGATGCCGAAGAGGTTTGACACCTATTTCTATCTGGCGGCTGCACCCGACGATCATCTTGCGGTTCATGACGGACATGAGAGTGTTGATTCCGTTTGGATTGAACCAGCGGCTGCTTTGAAAGATGCAGAAGAGAAACGTCGGACGATTATCTTCCCAACACGGTTGAATGTGGAAAAACTGGGACGCTCGCTAAATGTGGCCGCGGCGCTTTCCACGGCACAAGCAACTCAGGTTGTCACTGTAGAGCCGGTCGTGCGGGAAATTGATGGCGTGTCCAAACTCTGCATTCCTGCAGAGGCGGATTATTCGGTTGTCGAAGAGTCGATGGACCGGATCAATTGAGTTTTGCGTAGAGTGTGTTGACGGCTGCCTCCAACTCGGATGCGAGGGCTGCGGCCGTCTCATTTGTCTCATCTCGAACCTCATCACGGACAGCGGCCTTGATGGCGCCGACGTGGCTTTTGGTCAGGATAATCAATTCGGCTGCATCAACCTGTTGACAGCCCAGTAGTTCGCAAAGTGATGTCGCGATACGACCAACAATGGGGTAGCCGAGCGTTGGTGCCTGTCCCTTTAGATCGTGGGCGCGTCGGAACAAATCATCTGTACGTTCTGCGTCAGTGGGTATTTCAAGCCAGGCAGTAAGAGCTGTTGTGAGATCTTCTGCCTCTTCTTGTATCCAACTCGCAAACTCACCGCGCATGCTGTCGATTGCCTTTTCAGCACGGGCAATCAGGTCTTCGCGGGAAATGCGTGCGGGCAATAGTCTCTTAGGGGTGACTTTGCGACTCTGCGCAACCATGTCGAGATTCTCCGTGGTCCATGTCATTTCGCTCACCCGTGGGCTCCCCAATCCTTTGTTACCTGGACCATTTTAGATAGGTCAGTTTAACAATCCATTTACCGAGGTGGGTTTTTTGGGTTGATATTCGGGGCTACCAGAGGTGCTACGATCAATACGAAGAGGATCCGGAGGATATGAAGGGTCGAGACGTAGGCTGTATTAACGCCCAAAGTCAGTGCGATCAGCGCCATTTCGGTCAAACCGCCCGGCACTGCCGAAGAAATGCTGTGACAGGGTCATATCCGCCAAGCCGCCGAAAAAGGATGTAGCCGCCAGCAGCAAAGGCGGACATGACGACTATCATCAGCAAAACGCTGGGTAGCCAACTAACAGCCTGCTTGACGATGTCTGGTGTAAACGCAGACCCCATCAGGACGCCAAGAACAGCGACCATGATGCTCACGGCGCTGGGGTATATCTCTGTTTTTGCGCCGAACAGGGCAGGGCATGTGGTCGACGCCATGGCGCCCAACATCCAGGCGAGAGGGGCGCCGAGGAACGCGAAGAGCGCGCCTCCAAGCGACCCGGCTGCCAGTGCGACCGCGACATTTCTGGGCGAGAGATAGATACCCTCTGCCGGTTCGGAACGAGGATCGTCAGGCTTCAAGGAAGAAACTGTTCACGCAAGATACGCTCATCCAGGCTATGGCCCTCGTCGAACATCATCAGCAATTCGACGGATCGTTCCTCTGAGATATGGACGTCCGTCACGTTTCGAACTTCCGAGTGGTCGGCGACGCAACTGACAGGCCGTTTGCCCGCTTCCAGGATTTCGAACCGGACTTCTGCGGTGTGAGGCAGGAGGGCACCGCGCCAGCGTCTGGGCCGGAAGGCGCTGATAGGTGTGAGCGCCAGAAGTTCCGCACCAATGGGCACAATGGGACCTTGGGCAGAGAAGTTGTATGCAGTGCTGCCTGCAGGTGTGGCGACGAGAACGCCGTCACAGATTAGCTCGTCCATGCGGACTTTGCCGTCAATGGAGATGCGAATCTTTGCAGCCTGGTAGGTTTCCCTCAACAAGGCAACCTCGTTGATGGCCAATGCCGACTGTTTGCTGCCATCTGCAACGGTTACTTCCATCCTCAACGGGTGAAGGGTGGTGATTTCAGCAGCGTTCAGGCGTTCAGGCAGATCATTGTCCTGGAACTCGTTCATGAGAAATCCCACCGACCCACGGTTCATGCCATAAATCGGGATGCGCCGGTCCATATAGGTGTGGAGCGTCTGCAGCATCAGGCCGTCACCGCCAAGAGCGACGATGACGTCGGCGTCTTCGGTATCGGCACTGCCATAGCGCTCACTCAGGTTTTTGAGTGCAGCTTGTGCTTCTGGCACGTCGGTTGCCACAAAGGCAATTTTGCGGAACTTCATCCCCGGCTCCGTTTTTCACCTGATTTAGGTCAAGGCGTTGAATGTGGGGCGCACTATAACCTTTCAAGCGTTTCAGGTAACGAATTCTGGGTCACTATTTTGGGGCCATGTATGTGCCTACAGACACCATCACTTTGGTGTTGATGGGCATGTATCTCGAAAAAGAGATAGACCTTGTCACGTACCAGGGTATGGCCGGGACGATGCGGCGCGGCACGTTCGCGACAAGGAGCTCGGGGGGTGACATAAAGGCCTTCGCATTGGTCCGCTTGCATGATGAACCAGGCCACAAGCTGCATGTTAATCTGGGCGTGCGCAATCTAACCATCGGCTGGCGGAAAGCTTCTAAAGCGAATGTTTAGCCGCCTGTCAGGGACATATGTCGCCCAACGGCTGGACCTTTATGGTTCCGATCAATGATGAAGTCATGGCCCTTTGGTTTGCGGCCAATGGCTTCATCAATCGCTTCTGAGAGGGCGGCTTGTCCGCCTTCTCGGAATGCAGCCCGCAGGTCTGCATTGTCGTCCTGGCCCAAGCACATATAAAGCTGACCCGTGCAGGTGAGACGCACCCGGTTGCAGCTTTCACAGAAATTGTGGGTGAGCGGCGTAATGAAGCCGAGCTTACCGCCGGTCTCTTCAATGCGCACATAGCGTGCCGGGCCGCCGGTACGTTCTGGAAGATCCGTCAAGGTCCACTGCTTCTCAAGATCGGAGCGCACCTTAGAGAGCGGCAGGTACTGATCTGTCCGGTCTTCATCAATGTCGCCCATGGGCATGGTCTCAATGAGGGTGAGGTCGTGGCCGTTGCCGTGCGCCCACTCAATCATTGAAGGAATTTCCGCTTCGTTCTCGTTTTTGAGAGCGACCGCATTGATCTTCACTTTCAGGCCCGCCGTCTTCGCTGCCTCAATGCCTTCGAGAACCTGAGGCAAACGCCCCCAGCGGGTTATTTCAGAAAATTTTTCGGGGTTCAGCGTGTCGACCGACACATTGATCCGTCGGACACCTGCAGCGTAGAGGTCATCTGCAAATTTGGTGAGTTGGGACCCGTTGGTCGTGAGGGTGAGTTCGTCCAGCTCGCCAGACTTTACCTTCGCCCCCAGGCGATTGATCAAAACCATAATGTCTTTGCGGACTAATGGCTCGCCGCCGGTCAGCCGGAGCTTGCGAACGCCTTTTTCGATGAAGGCGTTGCAGACTGATTCCAGTTCTTCGAGCGACAGCACGTCCTTCTTGGGTAGAAAGGTCATGTGCTCGGACATGCAATAGACACAGCGGAAATCACACCGATCCGTGACGGACACACGCAAATAGGTGACGGCCCGCCCGAACGGGTCAATCATACGGGGCATACTCGGCTTCGCAGTGATGGTGTCGGTCTGGCTCATCAAGTCCCTCTGGCAGCCCTTGGGGCTGGTCTCATCCGACAATATGGGGGCAAACAGGCTCTTTGCCAGCGTATTTTGACAGGTTAGGCTTCAAGAAAAGGTCAGAAGTGACCAAAAAGGAAAACAGGGGACGGCAGAATGGCTGAAAGCGGCGGCAAAGCGTATGTGCTGAGTATTGATCAGGGGACCACGAGCACACGGGCTCTCCTGTTCGACAGCAAGGGTACGCCGGTTCAGGTCGCCCAGAAAGAACTGCCTCAAATCTTCCCGAATGACGGCTGGGTGGAGCATGACGGCAATCAGATCTGGGCGGATACGCTTGAAGTGTGCCGGGAGGTTCTGTCGAAAGGCAAGGCGGACGACGTCGCGGCGATCGGCATCACCAATCAGCGGGAGACAAGCCTTATTTGGGATCGGGCGACTGGTGAGCCGCTGCACAATGCCATTGTCTGGCAGGACCGTCGGACGGCTGACCTTTGCGCGCGGCTCAAAGATGAGGGCAAAGAGGAGATCGTTCAGGGGAAAACCGGTTTGTTGCTCGACCCCTATTTCTCAGGAACGAAACTTGCCTGGTTGCTCGACAATGTAGGGGGTGCACGGGAGCGAGCCGCGAAGGGCGAGCTTTGTTTCGGGACGATTGACAGCTGGCTTGTCTACAACCTGACCGGTAAGGCGTCTCACGTGACCGATGCCACGAATGCGTCGCGCACGCTGCTCTTCAATATTGATACTCAGGATTGGGACGACGAAATTCTCAGCTGGTTTGATATTCCGCGCCCGCTTCTGCCGGAGGTGAAAGACTGCTGTGCCGCGTTTGGGGAGACAGCGTCTGGTTTGTTTGATGTGTCCTTGCCCATAACGGGGATCGCCGGCGACCAGCAGGCTGCGACGGTTGGTCAGGCCTGTTTCCAGCCGGGTATGATGAAATCAACGTACGGAACGGGGTGTTTTGCGTTGGTGAATACCGGCGGTGCTCACGTGCATTCGCAGAACCGCTTGCTGACAACCGTTGCCTATCGGATCGGCGGCGACGTCACGTATGCCCTTGAGGGCTCCATCTTTATGGCAGTCGCAACGATCCAATGGCTGCGTGATGAGATGAAGTTCATTGCCTCAGCTGAGGATAGTGAGGCGCTCGCCAAACAAGCCAATCCGGAGTCGCAGGTAATCGTGGTTCCTGCTTTCACAGGGCTCGGGGCGCCTTATTGGGATCCCAACGCACGCGGCGCAATTTTGGGTATGACCCGCGATACGGGTGCACCAGAAATTGTCCGGGCTGCCCTTGAATCTGTCTCTTATCAAACCCGCGATCTGATGGATGCGATGGGTGCCGACATGGAAGGGGCGGGGCTTTCAGCCCCTATTGAACTGCGTGTCGATGGGGGCATGGTGGCTAACAACTGGTTTGCTCAAAACCTCTCCGATCTTTTAGGGCGGCCTGTTGTTCGCCCAGTGGTTCAGGAAACAACGGCGCTGGGTGCGGCCTATCTCGCAGGCATGCAGGTTGGGTTTTTCGGCGGCCAGGAAAGTGTCGCTGCGCAATGGCAGCAGGAAGCCCGTTTTGACTCAGAAATGGACGACGTGTCGCGGGAAAGCCGATATGGGCGCTGGAAGGATGCAGTGGGTCGCATTTTGACTGTATAGTTTTCTGAACCGGCTTTGGGAGGAATGGCGATGTCTGATCTTGTGGAAAAGTTACGGTCTGAACTGGGGGATGCGGGCGTTCTCACCGGCGCTGATGCTGAGGAAAAAGCGCAGGGTGGGTGGAGCCATCTCGGGACACCACTCGCGGTTGTCAGACCAGCTTCAACCGAAGAAACCTCAAAAGCTTTGAAGCTCTGTCATGCGGCTGGACAAGGGGTCGTTGCCTGGGGCGGCAAGACGGGTCTCGTAGAGGGCGGCAATGCCGATGGCATGTTTGCACTCTCGATGGAACGCATGAACAAAGTCGAGGAAATCGATACCGTCAGTGGCACCATGACGGTTCAGGCGGGCACCATTCTGGAAGCGGCTTGTGATGCTGTTGAAGCGAAGGGATTTTTCTTTCCGCTTGATCTCGGTGCGCGTGGGTCGGCCACAATTGGTGGCAACATTTCCACAAATGCTGGCGGCAATCGGGTGCTGCGGTACGGCATGATGCGGGAGATGGTTCTGGGCCTGGAAGTGGTGCTGGCCGACGGGACCGTATTGTCGGCGATGAATCATATGCTGAAAAACAATGCGGGATATGACCTGAAACAAATGTTCATCGGCACTGAAGGGACACTCGGCGTTGTCACTCGTGCTGTTGTTCGTTTGCGCCCGGCACCGTCCAGCCAGGATGTCGCCTTTGTTGGCGTCAGTGAGTTTGATGCCATGCCTAAACTTCTCCGTCATATGGAGGTTGCGCTTGGTGGAACACTCTCAGCGTTCGAGGTCATGTGGGAGGATTTCTACAATCTGGTGACACGGGCGCCGGCGCTCGGAAAACCGCCGCTCGCCAGCACCCACCCTTACTACGTTCTGGTGGAGTCGCTTGGCGGCCACCAGGAGGAAGACTCAGCGCGCTTTGAAGCCGCGCTTATGGCAGCGATGGAAGAGGGCATTGTCACAGACGCGGTGATTGCGAAAAACCAATCAGAGCGCGATGCCATGTGGGCGCTTCGGGATGATGTCGGACAGGTGGCGCAGAACTGGCCGATTTTTACCTATGATGTCAGTCTCGGGATTTCTCACATGGAGCAATATGTTGCGACAGTGAGGGAAGGTCTCGTCGCTGAGTGGGACAGCCCGACCGCGATGATTTTTGGACATCTGGGCGACGGCAATCTGCACGTCATCGTCGGTGTTGGGGATGGCGAACAGGAAGCGCGGCGGCGGGTTGAAGAAATCGTCTATTCACCGCTTCGGGATATTGGCGGGTCTGTTTCAGCTGAACATGGCATTGGGCTCGAAAAACGACCTTACCTTGGTTGGTCTCGTACGCCTGAAGAGGTCGCCTTGATGCATACGCTCAAAGCAACCCTGGACCCCAAAGGCATCCTCAACCCTGGCAAAGTGCTGGACCCTGGATTGCGGGCTGCTGCGGAATAAAGCCAGGCATTTGGGCTTGATTTGACACTTGTGGGGTGCTGGCTCACTCTAATGACAACAGTCTTATTTGGAGGAGAAGCCCATGTCCGTCGCTGAAGACATGACCATTACATCCGTTCGCGGCGAGGTGTCAGATGCCGAGTGGCAGGCCCGCGTTGATCTTGCCGCAACCTATCGTCTGGTTGCGCATTACGGGTGGTCGGACCTGATTTACACGCATATCTCTGCTCGCGTGCCGGATGCGGAAAATCAATTCCTCATCAATCCCTATGGCATGACGTTTGATGAGATTACGGCCTCAAGCCTGGTGAAGGTGGACCTTGAGGGCAACATCGTTATGGACACGCCTTACATGATCAACCCGGCCGGGTTTACGATCCATAGCGCTGTGCACGCTGAGGGCAAAGACGCGCATGCCGTCATTCATACCCATTCGGACGATGGGGTGGCCGTCTCTGCGCAGAAAGAAGGCCTGTTGCCTCTTTCGCAAACGGCGATGGTTGTCATGGCAGACCTTGCCTATCACGATTATGAGGGGATCGCGCTCAATCATGATGAGCGGGAGCGTCTGATTGCCGACCTTGGAGACAAACACTCCATGATCCTCCGCAATCATGGTCTTCTGACCTGTGGCGACACCTGCGCTGATGCGTTCCTGAGGCTCTTCTTCCTGGAACGGGCGTGCACGATGCAGATTAAAGCTCTGGCCGGTGGTCGGGATTGTGTCCAGCCTCCCTCGCAGGAAGCGATTGACACGGTGGCGGGCCAGGCACGTTTTCAAGATGCCAACGGAATTGGCAATTTGGCATGGCCGGCGCTGCTCAGAACCATCGATAGGGTTGATCCTTCCTATCGGGATTAACATGTAAAGATAGCGATGGCGGCTGCGGCGGTTTTTCCGGCGCGGTCCCGTTCGTGTTTATGCTTCCGTTCTCAAAGATATTTTCCTCCAGGAGAGCTTCCACATGAAATTTGGTGTTGGACAACCAATGACCCGGGTCGAAGACGACCGCCTGATCACCGGACATGGCCGTTACACGGATGACGTTTCGTTGCCGGACCAAGCCTATGCCGTGCTCGTGCGGTCGCCCTATGCCCATGCAAAGCTAGGGGAGGTTGACACGACGGAAGCAAAGAGCGCTGAAGGGGTGCTGGCCGTCTACACAATTGCGGACCTCGACGCTGCGGGATATGACGAGGTGCCGAACGTCGCCTACGCCATGGTGAAGAACCGTGACGGGTCGCCGATGTATAAGACCACCCGGCCAATCCTCGCGCGTGATCGCGTGCGGTTTGCGGGTGAACCTGTGGCGGTCGTCGTCGCGACGAGTGAAGCGCTGGCGCGGGATGCAGCTGAGCTTGTGATGCCCGACTATGATGAGCTGCCGGTCGTGGTGGACACAGAAGGGGCGGCGTCTTCTGATGCACCAGTCATCTGGGAAGAGTGTGGCTCAAACGTCGTCTATGACTGGGAATGGGGGGATGAGGCCGCTGCTCAAGAGGCAAAAGCGAAGGCAGCCCATATCACCAGAGTGGAGCTGATCAATAACCGCATTGTCGTGAATGCGATGGAGCCGCGCGCAGCGCTCGGCGCTTATGATGCGGCGCAAGACAAATACACACTTTATTCTGGAAGCCAGGGCGTGCATGGCATGCGCGCGCGTGTCGCTGCGTGTGCGGGGCTTCCTGAAGAAAAACTGCGGGTGATCTCTGATGATGTGGGTGGCGGCTTCGGCATGAAGACTTTCGTCTACAATGAGTATCCCATTGTTCTGTTTGCTGCGAAACAGTTGGGCCGTCCGGTGAAATGGACGGGTGATCGAAGTGAGTCTTTCCTTTCTGATACACAGGGCCGCGATCACGTCACCACTGCTGAACTCGCACTCGATGCTGATGGTAAGATCCTTGGCGTTGATGTGCGCACGACGGCCAATCTTGGTGCTTATCAAAGTCAGTTTGCGGCGTTCATTCCAACGCTGGCGCCGCGCGGCATGCATGCAGGCGTGTACCAGGTGCCTGCTCTTTACAATCGTGTGAAGGCGGTTATGACCAATACGGTGCCGGTGGATGCGTATCGTGGCGCCGGTCGGCCTGAGGCGTCCTATGTGATTGAACGGCTGATGGATGCGGCTGCCCGGGAATTGGGCCTGGGACCAGATGAGCTGCGCCGCCGGAATTTCATTCCCGCTGCAGAGATGCCCTACAAAAACAAACCCTCGCTGCCGTTTGATTCAGGTGATTTCGATCGCAACCTGACAGACGCGCTGGCGAAATCTGATTTCGCTGATTTTGAAACCCGTCGTTCCGCTGCCGCTTCTCGGGGCAAGCTCGCAGGCATTGGTCTTGCCTATTACGTTGAACGCACAGCGGCAGGCATGACCGAGTTCGCCCGGCTTGAGGTCGATAGTGAGAACGATATGGTCCATGTCTATACGGGCCAACAATCAAACGGTCAGGGTCACGAGACTGTCTGGACGCAATATGTGTCGGGCCGACTTGGCGTCGATGTAGAGAAAATCAAAGTTCATGCAGGTGACAGTGAAGTGCTTGCTGGTGGGGCAGGGACCGGGGGCTCCAAGGCGGTTTACATGGCGACTGGTGCCCTGGGCGTTGCGTCTGACACGCTTATTGAAAAAGGGCGAGAACTCGCGGCCAATGAGCTGGAAGCAGCGGTTGTGGATGTTGAATTTCGCGGAAGCGATGGTGAACCGGTATTTGCTGTCGTGGGAACAGATAAACGTATCGATCTTTTCACGGTTGCGAAAATCGCTGAGGGCCAGGCGGACCTTGGTGAGTTCAGCGCGGATGGTGAATATGATGAGGCGGGCAACTCTTATCCTAATGGCGCCCATGTCTGCGAAGTCGAAGTGGATGTAGACACAGGCGAGTTTGAGATTACCCGCTATACGGTGGTCGATGATTTCGGGACCGTGCTCAATCCGCTGATTGTTGCCGGACAGGTTCACGGCGGCATCGCGCAGGGGTTAGGCCAGGCGATGGGTGAGAACACGGTCTATGACGAAGAAAGTGGTCAGTTGCTTACAGGGTCGTTCCAGGATTATTGGATGCCGCGGGCCGATGACATGCCGATGTTTGATTTCTCCTATAATGAGATTCCAGCGACCTCAAACGCCATAGGCGTTAAAGGAGCTGGCGAAGCTGGAACCGTTGGAGCCCCTGCCGCCTTTATTTCTGCCATGATTGATGCGCTGAAAGGTCATGGCGTGACGCGGATCGATATGCCGGTGACCCCTCAAAAACTTTGGCGTCTTATTCATTCAGGCGGGCAACAAGCAGCGGAGTGAGGCTAACCACGTGAGTACTAGCGGGGCAGGAGGGGCATTTGGGTGGCGTCAGCAAATCACTTAGCTGATATGTGCTGAAATGAGGGGGCTGGTGGCGTGCGGAATAAGACAGGGAATCGTTGACGTCAAAGCAGCGGCGCGAGAGGGTGCGGCTGTTGTCTTCTCAAATAGAGTTTGTTGCCTGCAATGCTTGCTGTTGTTTCCCCGGCTAAAGCCCTGAATTTTGACCCTTTCGAACCGTCCGTTCCGGTTAGTCATCCACGCTTGTTGGATGGTGCTGCCGAAATTGGGGATGTGGCGAAGAAGCGGTCACGTTCGGAGTTCAAGAAACTCATGAAGCTTTCAGACGCGCTGGCAGATCTCACTTATGAGAGGTTTCAAGCCTTTGATGCGACCGATCCGGAGAGTGGGGCTAAGCCTGCCGTTTTCGCCTATGCGGGAGATACCTATCGGGGCCTCGATGTCTCGCGTTTCAATGACGCGGATCTGACCTATGCCCAGGACCATCTGCGCATTCTCTCTGGCCTCTATGGCCTTTTGAAACCGATGGACCTCATTAAGGCGCACCGCCTTGAAATGGGGACGAAGCTCAAAAACCCTCGCGGGCGGGACCTCTATGCCTTTTGGGGTGAGCGTATTGCAGAACTTTTGAATGAGGATTGCGACGCATCTGGTGGCGCGCAGGCAATCATCAATTGCGCGTCGGTCGAGTATTTCAAATCCATTGATCAGACCGTCTTGGGTCCTAAAGTCATTACACCGGTCTTTAAAGAAGAAGTCGCTGGCGTGGCGAAGATCATTTCGTTTCACGCGAAAAAGGCGCGGGGCATGATGGCGGCCTATATGGTGCGCCACCAAATTGACCGGGCTGAAGGCCTGAAAGAGTTCGATGAAGAGGGCTATGTCTTCCGGCCGCAGCTTTCGGACGCGTCTACCTATGTCTTTACGCGCCTTCAGGGCTAGAAACTCACGATCGTGAGTTGACAAAATGTCATATTCAGCAAACACTGCTGACATGACAAATAATCATGCACCCGAAGATGTCGACATCGCAACCCTAACTGTCGAAGAAGCACCGCCACCGGCGCCTTCAAAAAGGCGTTTGGAAAGTCGTCGCCGCATTCTAGCGGCGGCACGACAGCTATTCGTTGAACGGGGCTATCACGGCACGCGGCCGCAGGACATTTCCAAAGCTGCGGGTGTGGGGCACGGCACTTTCTACCTTCATTTTGCAGACAAGCTCGAATGCTTCCTGGCGTTTGCTGAGGAAGCATCAGCGGAGCTGGAGAAGTTCGCTGAGGAGCATCACTCTAACGTACATTCTTTGGAAGAAGGCATTCGAGAAATTCTGAAAGCGGTGTTCGAATATTCTGAAGAGAACCCCGGAGTGCTGGCTGCAGCGCTGACCGACATTAATGTTCTTGCTGTCGATGAGACCGACAAAATTATGCCGGTGGACCGATGGGCAGAGCAATGGGCGAATACGATTCAGGAGTGGGCAGACAAAGGTGTGGTTGCCCCTGACACGGATCCCATGTTTGCAGGACATGTCCTGGTTGGCATGATCAGGCAAGGGGGGGCCTATGCCGTTCGCGCAGGGCTGGAGCCAGAAGAAACGCTGGAAAAACTGACGCGCTCGATCATGCGTTCGCTTACCACGACGCCCTAAAAGAGTCTCCGCTCAGAGGCCATTTGAATGGTGGGCGGTTTCAGGAGGAAATAATGGACAAGCTTGTATACACACGCGATGAGTTGATGGCGGACCACCCTTACGCCAAAGGGCACCGAGAACTTGGCTACCTGCTTCATGGCGGCTTTGATGAGAAGGGCACCTATATCTCACCCAAGACGCTCTATCGCTGGCCAGCTATTCACGCCTGGCAAAAAGCGCTAACTGACAATGGATGGGATCTGGTTGAAGCAAGAGGCGATCTGCTGCACCGCGGAAACTATCCGAACCTGGCGCAGCAAAAGCTCCTCATCAACAATGGATATGGCGAGTCGTTTTGGAATTCGCTCACGGTGACTGGTATTATTGAAGCCCGCGGGCAAATTCTCTGCACTGTTGAAGCGCCCAACTATCAGGACATCATCGTTGAAGATATTTCTGAGACGGCGACTGGACATCTGAATAAGGGTCTTCTTTACGCGCATGGTGCTGATGAGGGGGGAGATCCTGCCAAGCCTGAATATGGTGCCCATGATGCGATGTGGTTTGCAGCGCGCGATCTTGTATTTGGGAAAGATGCGTATCCGCTTGTGGAACCACCTGAGTCGATCGGACGTCCTGATGAGGGACGCCTGATACCGCAAATACCTGAGCCCCACGAGGGATTGCTTCTCCTTCTCATGAACGTCTTGATGATTGAAGTGCGTGCAGAGGCGTTTTTCGCGCACTCAGTTGCCCTCATGCGCGACCGGGAGATTTTCAGCAACGCAGCGGAAGCCGATCAGGCAGCGACGATGGTTGAACGCATTCGGATAGATGAGTCCGTGCATGTCGGATATCTGCAAACGGTCATCTCTGAGATGCGCAGCTTTACTTTTAAGACCGTCGATGGCGGTACGATTGCGGGCAAAGACCTGATTGATCCTGTTTGGAAGAACATGGTGATCTGGCATGGGGAAACCCAGTTCGATCTCTCCAAAGAACGAAGCTACGAAAATATCAAAGAGCGTCTTCTTTCAAAAGAGAACGGGCAAAAGCTGCTCGCCAACTTTGATGCGCTCGACACCTATAGCGAGAAAGCAGCTTAATGAAACAAGTAGAAGGGCGTACAGCCTTCATCACCGGTGGCGCTAGCGGCATCGGTCTCTCCATGGCGCGGTCATTTGGCCGGGCAGGCATGAATGTTGTTCTGGCTGATATTGACCCGGAAGCATTGGAGACAGCTCTTGCAGATCTCCACCAACGGCAGATCAAAGCGATTGGTGTTGAGTGTGACGTCGTCTCCCGGCAGTCGGTGCAGGAAGCCGCAAAGAAGGCGGTTGCTGAATTCGGAAAAGTCCACGTGGTTTGCAACAATGCAGGCGTTGGTGCTGGCGGTCCAATTGAAGAGGTGCGCCCAAGTGACTGGGACTGGGTGATCGACGTGAACCTAAAGGGCGTCGTGATTGGGACGGAAGTCTTTGTACCGATCATGCGCGAGCAGGGCGAAGGCGGGCACTTTGTAAATACCGCCTCTATGGCTGGTATGGTCTCACCTCCTGGAATGGAACCCTATAATGCGACAAAGTTTGCGGTCGTCGCTATGTCAGAAGGATGGCGTGGGCAGCTGGAGCCGCTTGATATTGGTGTCTCAGTTTTGTGCCCTGGCTTTGTGAAAACCCGTATTCATGAGTCTGGGCGTGCTCGTCAGTCTGAATATGGCGAAGCTGTTGAGGAAAATGAGGCTGTGTCGAGTGCTGCGGCTGAGTTCGTTTTGAACGGACTAGACCCAGACCGGGTTGGTGAGCGGGTGCTTGAAGCTGTCCGCGAGAATGAGCTCTATATTTTCACGCACCCAGATATGCGGCCGGCAGTAGAGATGCGCTTTGCGGGCATTATGGAGGCGTTTGATCGCGCTGAACAAAGCGATGCTCTAAAAGGTTCCGGCTACTCGTCGCCGCAGGATCTCACCGCGATCGGCCGTCAGGAATAGGCCGACTGACCTCAGAGAAAACTTTCTGATTTTGATCCGTATCAAGGGCTGCGCATTGCGCAGCCCTTATTGTTTGTCCTGTCGACGGCATTGGAGGTCGGACAGATGCAGACGCTTATTCGTTCATCAATCTTCGCGGCGGGTCTTGTCGTTCTGGCAGGACCGGGTATGGCTGAGGGAAACGTTATTGCCTTTAAGAATGATACCTGTGTCGCCATTCATCTTGAAGCGGAAGGCAATGACTCGTGTTTTGGGTATGGTGGGTGTCAGGTGCAGCTCGCGCCTTATCAGACAAAGCATGTTGAGTTGCGTCCTGGTGTGCGTCCCAAATGGGCGCAGATCAACGTCACCGGTTCCTGCGAGGAAAAGCAGCTCACTCTCGCTGGTCAGTGCGCTGTTGATTTGGAACGGGTCTTCCGCGGAAGCGGCTACGCGCCGGGCCGAGCTCCAGGTGAGGGGGCAGGCGACCTGACCCCAGTTTTTGAGGAGGTTGTTGGCCCTTTCGATCCTGGTGTCTCTTTCGCGACAGTGCACCTTAGTGTTGGCATATGCGAAGAAGTGGATGGGCAGGACCGTTGTGACGTTCGGTGTGAGGTGGACTAGATAGGGCTATCCCGGCCTTACTCTGATCAGCCACACGACCAGCCCAACAAATAGGCTGAGCGTAAGAGCCGCGCCGAATGGATCCCAGAACTGAAGCTCGGGGAACAGGCTGATCCAGGCCTCCCAGATAAGTGCTGCAGTTTCTTGAACGTCCTGCCAGGCTCGGCGGGGCAGGTCCGTCCAATCCGCAAGCTGGGGCGGTTGTGTAAGATTGCTGACAGCGACATCTCTCATAGACATCGTCTATGCCTCCGTTCCTCCCCCCTTCTTCCCTCCAGCGTTATGAGCCACAAGCGTCGGACCTTGGGCGTTAAGGCTTTCTGAAAAGGCCAATTCAGTGAAAATACAGCGATTTCGCCCTGTGGGTGCGTGCAGCCTTTGTGTGGCATGTCTCCTGCGAGGGATTGTGTGAACTAATCAATACGTCTCAGAATGAGACACTGCTTGCGACGGAGTTTTGAAATGAAACGCACACGTATGATGGTCTTTGGCGCCTTGTTCGCTGTTCTTGCCGGTGCAGGAGCCCTGACCCTTGCTGTAGAACCTGCCTACGCCTGTTCTGGTGGTAACGGTGGTGGCGGCAGTGGCGGTGATAGCGACTATGGATGGTCCTGGGATTGGTCCTGGAGCTATTAATCTGAGGTCCGCGCGGTGGCGGTGATGCGCTAAGTGGGGGCTTGCGCGTCCAGCTAACCCGGACATCGGAGAGCCGGTCTCGTTCGCGAGGCCGGCTTTTTCGTGTGCACTATTGACTGCTAGAGGCCGAGAACAGCCTTGGTCATGATGTTGCGTTGAATTTCGTTGGAGCCTGCATAGATCGTCGCGGCTCGGTCGTTGAGATATTGCGGCAGAGCTGTTGCCGCAAGTGTCGAGCCGATAGGGGCTGTCTTGGTTTCGAACGCTCGCGTCTCAGGTTGGTAGGGGAGGCCATAGTACCCAACGGCTTCCATCACCAGTTCTGTGACGCGCTGGCGCATTTCTGTTCCACGGACTTTGATCGCAGAGGAAATCGCACCGACCGTCTCGCCGCTGTTCACTGCGGAAAAGATTTTGCTCAAAACTCTCCAAGACGGAAAGCTCAATCTCCGTGGTGGCGATTTTACGAGCAAAGGCTGCATCGTCCATGAGAGGCTCAGCTGTTCCATTTTCCTCCTGGCTAGCAAAGGATTTGAGCAAGTCAATCCGTGTCTTTAGGCCCGGGGCATAACTGCCGCTGCGTTCGTGCTGCAAAAGATATTTGGCGACCGTCCATCCATCGTTCTCCTCGCCCAACAGACCTGAAGCGGGGACACGAACATTCTCAAAGAAGACCTGGTTGAACTCATGGTCGCCTGAAATGGAGATCAGGGGTCGGATTTCGATGCCCGGAAGGTCGATGTCAAAGAGCAGGAAAGTGATGCCATTTTGGTATTTGCCGCTATTGTCAGTGCGTACTAGGCAGAAAATCTTGTTCGACCATTGTGCGTGTGTCGTCCAGATTTTCGTTCCATTGATGATGTAATGGTCACCGTCGCGTTCGGCTTTGCATTGCAGTGACGCAAGGTCCGATCCTGATCCCGGCTCTGAGTAGCCTTGTGCCCACCAGTCGTCACCGCTGCGAATGCGCGGTAGGTATTGTGTTTTTTGTTCCTCGGTTCCAAACGCGATGACAACCGGTCCCACCATGCGCGTTGAATTGGGGCTGATGACAGGCGCATTGGCGAGGATCAATTCCCGCTGGAAGATGGCGTGCTGCTCCAAATTCCAATCGGTGCCGCCATATTCCACTGGCCAGGCCGGGACAGACCATCCCCGCTTGTGCAGAATGCGGTGCCACTCAACAGCTACGGGCTGATCGGCATAGATGCCTGCGCAGAGCTCGCCCGCGCGTTTCAGATCGGGTGTCAGGCTCTCATAGATGAAGGAGCGGACTTCATCCGTGAATTGATTGAGGTCAGTCACTTTTTGCTAAAGCCTCCAATGCGTTCCGCCATATCAGGCCCGACGCCCTGGCTTTGGTATATCTCGTGGGCGAGGCCTGCTTCGATCGACATGCCGTCTGTATCACGGAGCAGCTTTTTGTTGGCGCGAAGCGAGAACCAGGAGTTAGCCAACATATCGGCACAGAAAGTCGTCACTGAACTTTCGAAATTGGCATCTGGAAAACAGATATTGCAGAGTCCCATCTCTTCCGCCTCGCGGCCAGAATAGGTCCTGGCAGTGAACATCATCTCCGCTGCCTTCACCTTGCCAATTCGGCGCGGCAGCCGCTGGCTCATACCCCACACAGGGGTCAGCGCCCATTTGGCATGTGTATCGGCGAATTTCGCATTTTCAGAGGCGAGGATAATGTCGCCTGCGAGTGCCAATTCAAGCGCGCCGGTATAGCAGTGGCTGTGGACGGCAGTAATGACCGGCTGAGGCAGGTTTGCGAGACGTTCGATGACATGGGCCTGAAAGTTCGGACGGGGTAGTTTTTCGCCTGCTTCAATATCTTTCAGGTCATGACCTGCTGAGAAGCATTTACCGCCACCACGGAGGACGACACAGCCGATGGTCTCTATCTGCGTTTGCAGATCGTCGATATGGGCTTGGAGTGCCCGAAAAACTGCCACGTTGAGTGCATTCAGTTTGTCGGGTCGGTTGATGGTTAGAATTGCCACGCCAGCCTGGTCGTCGCGGGTTACGAGATTGCTCACAGTCTTCTCCCTGTTCTCTTCTTGACGAGAGCTTATCGTGTTCGCGAGGGCGGACCAATCGACATTCCTTTTCCCCAAGGGAACAGGTTGCTCAGCGTCTGATTTTGGGTGCTTCAGGGTGGACCGGCTGCTAGATTGCCAAAATTAACATTCATCAACGAACATAAAAACGGGGAGAGACCCTTGGACGTTAAAGACAAAATCATCGTGGTGACGGGCGCGGCGAGCGGCATTGGGGTGGCGCTGGTCAAGCGGTTCTATGCTGCGGGGGCGAAGCATATCGTGTCCGTTGATATCAATCTCGATGGCGCGAAGGCAACGGCCGCTGAGTTTGGTGGCACGGCGATGCAGGCAGATGTTGCTAAAGAAGAAGAGATCAAGGCAGTCATCGATAAAACAGAAGCGGAGATCGGGCCGATTGATCTTTTCTGCTCCAATGCAGGTATTGGCGCTGGCCGTGATCTCTCTTCACCCAATGATGAGTGGACGCTTTCCTGGGACGTGAATGTGATGTCGCACGTCTATGCGGCGCGTCATCTGGCGCCCAAAATGGTGGAGCGCGGCGGTGGCTATTTTCTCAACACAGCGTCTGCTGCGGGGCTGCTCAACCAGATTGGATCTGTTGCCTATGGTGTGACAAAGCATGCGGCCGTTGGCTTTGCCGAATGGCTGGCTCTTACCTACAAGCACCAAGGTATTGGTGTCTCGGTGCTGTGCCCGCAAGCGGTGCGCACGGCCATGACGGCAAATGACAGCGCCAGCACACAAGCGGCGGCCGGTGACGGCATGATGGAGCCGGATGAACTAGCGGAAGCGGTGATGGAAGGCTTGGCGAACAACACGTTCTGCATTCTCCCGCACAAAGAAGTGCTGGGCTACATGCGGCGCAAAACAGATGATTATGACCGCTGGATTGGTGGCATGAACAAACTGCATCGCTCGCTCACCGGGGAATAGTTGGCGTGACATCGAGATGTTTGAACGGGAAGTCTCTTTGGAGACTTCCCGTTTTTGCGTTTTGTGGACTTGCATTTAACGAGGCGGCATGCGGATCGCGCCGTCAAGGCGGAGCGCCTGACCGTTAAAGTAGCTGTTGCGCACAAGCTCCATAACGAGGCTGCCAAACTCTTCTGGTTTGCCGAGGCGCTTGGGGAAAGGCACTGATGCCGCCAGTGTGTTCAAGACCTTAGGCGGCGCGCCGAGCATAGGGGGTGTCGCGAAAATTCCCGGCATGATGGAGTTGACGCGGATGCCGAGGTCCATCAGATCGCGGGCCATAGGCAGAACCAAGCCGTTCACGCCTGCCTTTCCGGACCCATATCCAATCTGTCCCACCTGGGCATCCTGAGCGGCTGCAGAGGAGGTGAGGGTGATGACACCCCGTTCGCCATCTTCCAGCGGCTCAAGTGCTGCCATGCCTAAAGCAGACAGGGATGCGATGCGATAGCTCGCAACCAGAATGCCTTGAATGGAAAATTCATAGTTCTCGGTTGGGTAGCGGGTGAGTTCGCCGGTTTCTCGATTGCGCCCAACTGTTTTCATGCGACCGCGTGAAATTTGAGCGCAATGAACACAGATGCGTTCCTGACCGTGGGCTGCGCGGGCTTGTTCAAACCCTGCAATCACATTTTCTTCGTCTGTGATGTCGACCTTACAGAAGAGGGCGCCGATGTCGGCTGCGACTTCTTTTCCCTTTTCTTCGTTCACATCAAAGATTGCGACTTTGATGCCCGCAGCCCGGAGAGCTGTGGCGCTGGCCTGTCCCAGACCAGACGCGCCGCCAGTGACGACCGCGGCAGTGTTTTCATCAAATTGCATAAACGTTTCCTGTCTTGTGGGTGTTTGTTTGGGTTTAGAGGATGTAACTGCGATGCCTGTCGCGGACGCTGTTTAGTCGAAATTCACTTCGATCGATCCCGGCTACTTCTTCATGAACGCTTCGAACGCGCCTGTGTAATCGGCATGCCATCTGGAGAGGGCCGGGCGGTTTTTGATCAGGTCATCTGCATTCCACTGAATGCGTTTTTCATCCATCTCGCGGGTCACATCATTATCGGGACAGAGAATGTAAAAATCATTCGCCTCCAAGCTTTTCAGCATGAACTCAACGACCTGTTCTGACGTCCAGGCGGCATCGGGTTTCTCTGGCAGGAATTGAGAGATCATGCCGGTATAGGTGAAGCCCGGCACGAGAAGGTGGGCGGAGAGTTGGCAGTCTTCAATCTGCCGTAGCTCATAGGCGAGGCTTTCTGTGAAGGCGATAACACCCGCCTTGGAAAGATTGTAGGCTGCATTTCCAGGTGGGCGTGTGATGCCTTGCTTGGAGCCTGTATTGATCACCAAGCCAGGTTTTCCGCTTTCCAACATTCCCGGCACAAATGCCTGCACGCCGTGAATGACCCCCCATAGATTGACATCCAATAGCTTCTTCCACCCCTCCGCATTCTCCCAGGGCTTGCCGGGGTTCATACCAGCGCCTGCATTGTTCATCAAGACAGAGACGCTGTCGAAACTTTGTTTCGCAAAGGCGGCTAGTTGCTCGACCTGCGAGGCGTCGCTGACATCGCAGAGCTGCGCCTCGGTGGTTGCGCCGCTTTGGGCTGCGTCCCGCAGAGTGTTTCGTGCGACCTCTAACTGTTCCCGGTCGCGGTCTGCAATGAGGACGTTCATGCCGAATGAGGCGAACCGTATAGCGCTGGCCAGTCCGATGCCGTTGGCACCCCCGGTGATGACGGCGGCGCCGCCAGGTTGCAGGGCAGGGTGGGAAGAGGTGGATGTCATGGTCTGGTCCGTGAGCTTGAAGGGGAAGGCACGCGAATGGTAGCGGAAGATGCACGGTTTGGAAGTGATTGCGACGAGCGGGGTACACAGAAAGCTGTCTTTAACGTAGCCCTTTTATCCGGATCTGTCCTACTTGTGTGAACTGTGAGCGTGCTGTTTTATGCAGTAACATTAATCAGGACGTTTCATGACGATTATCAGCGACTTTCTCTCCCGTGTGGAGTCCATTTATCAGACGGGAAAGGCAACAGAACACTCGTACCGCCCCGCTCTGGCAGAGCTTTTTGCAAGCTTGGCGGAAGATGTCTCAGCCCTTAATGAGCCGCAACGGGTTGCTTGTGGCGCGCCGGATTTTCTCGTCCAGCAGGGTGACATTATCATTGGCCATATAGAAGCGAAGGACTTGCCTGTTGGTCTGCGCGGCATGAAGGACGCCAACAAAAACCAACAAGACCGGTATCGCAAGGCGCTCCCCAATCTCATCTACACCAATTGTCTCGATTGGGATTTTTATCGGGATGGTGAGCTTTATACATCTATTTCGATTGCTGATCTTCTGATGGGACTTCGGCCCAAGCCTGACCAGTTCGACGCGCTCGAAAACCTGCTGCAAGACTTTGTGGCGCAACGTCCGCAGACGATCACCAGTCCAAAAGACCTCGCTGAGCGGATGGCGGGCAAGGCGGTTCTTATCAAAGACGTGCTGGGCAATGCGCTGCGGGAAGATGCCGACCAGGAGACTGATCTGACAGGGCAATATTCAGCCTTCAAAGAGCATCTCATTCACGACATCACGATAGATGATTTCGCTGATATTTATGCAGAGACGATTGCCTACGGCATGTTTGCAGCACGGCTGCACGATACGACCCTGGATACGTTCAGCCGCCAGGAGGCTCTGGAGCTGCTGCCAAAATCAAATCCGTTCCTGCGCAGCCTGTTTGGCTTTATTGCGGGGCAAGACCTGGATGACCGCATCGCCTGGGTGATTGATGATCTGGCCCGGGTGTTTGGCGCGGCCAATGTGGCGGAGATTATGGAGGGGTTTGGCAAGC